>CAZCWA010000450.1:0-4570 GCA_964502265.1 uncultured Myxococcaceae bacterium
AAGCCGGAGCAGGTGGACGCGCTCGTCGGCTACCTCCGCGCGCAGAAGAAGTAGCTGGCGGCGCCTGCTTCACCCACCGGCTCCTGGACGTGCGCCCCAAAGGCCCGTCGAGGAGCCGGTTCCTTTTGCGGGCGCAAAGGGCCAGGGCCCGCAAAAGAAAATGGCGGGACGGCATCTCGCCATCCCGCCAGAAGAGGTGACGACAACGTGCGTCAGTCCGCGGCCGCAGCCGCCCCCTTCCCGAACATCCGTCCCAGAAGCCGGCCCACCGGCCGGAACAGGGCCATGGCGAAGAGCACGAACCCCACGCCCGGGAGGAAGAAGGCGAAGGAGAAGGCCAGCGCCACCGCGGCCAGCGCGAGCGTCACCAGGTTGAGCTTGATGTACTTCCAGTCGGCGTTGCCCGCGAGCACGCCCTCCCGGCCCTGCACCACCACGACCTCCCAACCTTCGAGGCTGAGGTAGAACCCGCCGGGAACCGTCGTACCGCCGTCGAACTTCTTCATCTGCGTCTCCTCATCACCCGTGGTGTTGGTCGTCGTCCTTCAGCGGCCGGCCTTCCATGCGCGCGAGTTCCAGCGGGTGCTCGTGCTCCATGCGCTCGCGGCTGATCTCCCCGGTGATCATCGTCTTATCGAGGGGGAACACCTCGGGCGCGAGCACCGCGTTGTAGATGTGCCAGACCACGATCACGAGCAGCGCCATCAAACCCTCGTTCGAGTGCGCCGCCTTGGCGATGGGGATGACCTCCGAAGGCAGCGTGTTCGAGGCGAGGATCGGGTAGAGGAGGATGAAGCCGGTGAGGACCATCAGCACCGAGCCCATCACCATCCCCCAGTACTCGAACTTCTGCTTGTACTCGTAGCGGTCGTAGGGCGGGTGCTTCTTCCGCTGCCCGAGGTAGTACTGGATGGTGCCGATCGCGTCGGTGAAGTCCTTCTTGTTGGGCAGCATGTAGAGCGGCCCGCGCCGGCGCAGGGTGTAGAGCACGAGCTTCACCACGTGGAAGACGAGCTGGAAGCTGAAGATCCAGCCGAACACGCGGTGGATGAAGCGGACGCCGCCTGCGCCGCCCATCAGGTTGACCAGGCCCTGGGCCCACTCGCTGGTCGCGTACTTCTGCGGGATGCCGGTGAGGCACAGCCCGCTGAAGACGATGACCATCGCCCAGTGCTCGAGGCGCGTGCCCACGTCGAAGCGCTTGATCCACTCCGGTTTGGCGGGCGCGGCAGAGGTGACGCTCGGCGGATTGGGGGACGGAGGGGAAGCCTTCACATCAGCGGTCGCGCTCATCGATTCACCAGGTATCGCCAGAGGTGGAGGAAGACCTGCAGCAGCAGTCCGCCGATCATGAAGGGGATGAGCAGCCCGTAGCCCACGTTCACCAGCTTCACGAACGGCGCGCGGCTCCAGGATGGCTCGTAGTGGGAGAGCCACGCGTTGGGGAAGTCCGCGGCGGCGCCCTCGTGGCACCTGGCGCAGGTCTGGCCCAGGTTGTCCTTCATCACGTGCGAGCCGGGGTCGTCCGCCGGCATGATGTCGTGTACGCCGTGGCAGTCGGTGCAGACGGCCACCGCCGCCGGCGCGCCCTTCTTCTGTCCCCGCTCGAGCAGGATGGTCGCGCCGTGGAAGTCGGCGAGGTACGAGTCCATCACGTACGTCGACAGCCCGTACTTCGACATCATCACCTCGTCGGTGTGGCAGCCGGCGCAGGTCTCGGGCTGGTTCAGCCGGGCCTTCGCGCTCTTCGGGTCCATGATGTCGTGCGACTTGTGGCAGTCCGCGCAGACCGGCACGTCGGGGTTGGAGCCATCCATCAGCGAGTTGCCGTGGGCGCTCTTCGCGTAGACCTTCGCCACCTCTTCGTGACAGCTCGCGCACGTCTTCGAGACCGCCACCCGCGCCGAGTCCTTCTGCATCCCGTGCGAGTCGTGGCAGTCCGCGCAGACCGGCGCCTTGTCCGCCTTCTCCGGCGGCAGGTTCGCGTGGACGCTCTCCAGGGTCAGGTCGCGGATCTCCTGGTGACACTCGTGGCACTGGGCGGAGTAGTTCAGCCGGTACTCGCGCTTCGTGTCGAAGCTCAGCGCCTTGTGCTTGTTGAGCTGCCCGCGCAGCGGCGTGTGGCACTCGGTGCAGCCGGTCTCTGCGTGCACCGAACCCTCGAAGCGCTCGGGATCCACGTGCATCAGCATGACCTCCTCGCTCTCGAGGTCGATCTCGAGCTCGGGGTCGTTGTGACACGACATGCACGCTTCGACCTCTTCCGAGATCTCCGACGCCGGCCGCTTCTCCGGTCGCTCCCAGCGCGGCGCCTCCGTCTGTGCCGGGGCGGCGGAGGCAAGCAGTGCGAGAGCCATGCCCAAGGCCCAGGCGTGACGCTTTCGCATGGTGGTCCTGTCCTTTCTTCCACGCGGGAAGGAATGCAGGCCCCCTGTGCGAAAGACATGCCGCGAGCCTGGCTGAACCGATCACGCAACGCTTGCGGGAGGATCGGGCGCAGACCGCCGAGGCCGCCGCCAGGCAGAGGCCTCAGCGCAGCCGTTGCGCGATTCGACGGCTCGGGAGGTCCTGGCCGCGCCGCACGCCCTGCGCCGGGAATTCGCTCGCGTGCAGCCGTTGCGGAAGAACGTTCGCCGCTACCTCAGCGACCAGCGCGCCTGCGTCCCCCGCACGTCGATGTGGGTGAATGGGCCGCGGTGTCTGCGCGCCTTGTAGATGCCGGCCCCGCCCGCGAGGTCCGGGTACTTCTCCTCCACACGGGTGGAGATGTGCGCGAGGTGCTCCGCGTCGAGGTCGTCCCGGCGGCCGTCGCGGTTGAGGTCGTCCATGTAGCCGTCGCGGTCGTCGTCCACCCAGATGTCCGCGGCGTCGCCGTAGGTGTGGCGGCTGAACTTCGCGCGGCCGCGTCCACCCGGGCCGTTGTACTGCGGCGTGCGATAGCCGCTCATCACGTGGACGGTGCGCGCGGGGAGGCCCTCTTCGCGGAGCTCGTCGATGATCAGCTCCAGCTTGTCGAGCAGCCGCGCGTCCAGCGGGATGTACTTCGGCCACACGGCCTTCTGATCCTTGGTGAGGAACTGCCCGAGCGTGAAGTGCTCGGAGACCTTCAGCCGCGAAAGCGCCTTCGTCACCTCCACGAACCGCTCCGGCGCCGCGTACCCGCCCGAGCGGGTGCGGCCGGGGTGACGGCCGATGTGGTAGCCGTTCAGGTGCGTGCGGTCGTTTTCGAAGTGCACCCGCGAGAGCACCGGCAGGCCCACCTTCCGGAACCGCGGCGACCCCTGCTTCGTCTTGTCCGCCACCTCCAGCCTGAACGCGCCGGCCTCGGGCGGGATCACCACCTCGGGCGCGTCCTCCGAAAGCACGCCCTCCGCCGCGACCTTGCCGGTGCCGAGGTCCACCCACCGGTAGCGCGCGTTCTCCGGCGTGCCCCGCGGCGGGTGGATGGCCGTGCCCGGCTCACCGAGCGCGACCTGCACCCGGCCGCTGTGCCCGGTCCACCAGAAGGACTGCGCGCCCTCCTCCTCTTCAGACGGGGACGGCACTTGAAGCGCCTGCGCTTCCACGCGCTCGACCACGTCGGTGGCCACCTGCGACGCCTCGAGAGGCTGCGACGCCGCCTGGCCGACACTGACCACGCCCAGCGTGGCGCCGAGGACGACAAGACAAGCGGCGCCGAGCACGGTTCGTGAAAACATGCGGGGCTTCACAGCCGAACGCGCCGGGCTATTCCTTCGAGGGAAGACGCTCGCACCCTCACCTTCAGGACCTCGCGATGGCCGCCCCCTCCCTGCCCGAAGCCTTCCTCCGAGACGTCGCCGCCTCGCTGCCGTCGGACCTCCTCACCCGGGATCCGGGCGAGCTTCAGGAGTACGGCCGCGACTGGACGCGCGTGCACGACCCTGCGCCCTCCGCCATCGCCCTCCCCCGCTCCACCGAAGAGGTGGCGACCTTGATGCGGCTGTGCCACGCGCACGGCGTACCCGTGGTGCCTTCGGGCGGGCGCACCGGCCTCGCGGGCGGGGCGGTGGCGGCGCACGGAGAGCTGGTCCTCTCGCTGGCGCGGATGAACAGGCTGGGCGAGGTCGATCTGCTCGGCAACACGGTGCGTGTGCAGGCGGGCGCCATCACGGAAGCGGTGCACCAGCACTGCGCGCCCCACGGCCTCACCTGGCCCATCGACTTCGCGTCCAAGGGGTCCTCCCAGGTGGGCGGCAACATCGCCACCAACGCCGGCGGGGTGAAGGTGATCCGCTTCGGGCTGACGCGGCAGTGGGTGCTCGGGCTGCAGGTGGTGACCGCCTCCGGCGAGGTGCTGGAGCTCAACGGCGCGCTGGAGAAGAACAACACGGGCACCGACCTCCGCCAGCTCTTCATCGGCAGCGAGGGCACGCTGGGCATCATCACCGAGGCCACGCTCAAGCTGACCCGGCTGCAGGATGCGCTGGACGTCTTCCTCTTCGCGGTGCCGGACGTGGCGGGCGTGCTCGCGCTCTTCCGTGAGGCGCGCAAGGGGCCCTTCACCCTCTCTGCCTACGAGTTCTTCACCGACCGATGCCTGGCGAGGCTC
>CAZCWA010000451.1:0-4565 GCA_964502265.1 uncultured Myxococcaceae bacterium
TCCTTCTCGCTGAAGGCGTTGGAGCGCTCGCGGCTGTCGAGGAAGAGCACGCCCTTGAGCTGGCCCTTGGCCAACAGCGGCACCGCCATCGCGCTGCGGATGCCCTGGGCGACGATGCTCTCCGAGGAGGCGAAGCGCGCGTCCAGGATGGCGTCCTTGGTCAGCACCGCCTGGTGCGTGGCGGAGACCCGCTCGAGCACCGTCTCCGACACCGAGACCTCGGCTGCGCCCTTGCGGTGGTGCACGGCGATGGGCCGCAGGGCGCCTGTCTTCTCGTCGGTGAAGAAGAGCACCCCGTGCTCGGCGGCGAGCAGCTCGAACGCCACCCGGAGGATCTTCTCCGCCAGGCTCTTCGCGTCCCGCTCGAGGCCCACCTGCTGGTGGAACTTGTGCGCGATGCGGAGCTTCTCGTAGTCCTGCCGCATCGCGTCCGCGTCCCGGAGCTGGTCGGCGGGGAGGAACTCGGTCTGCTCCTGCTGCTCGAGCTGCGCCACGAACGCCGGGATGCTGTGCGCCGAGGCGACCACCGTCACCGAAGGCCGGGGCGAGGGCTCCGTGTGCGGACCGTCCGTGCCGAAGAAGGAGAGCCGGCAGTTGTTCCCCAGCGCGATCAGGTCCCCGTCCTGCAGCCGCAACTCGCGCACCCGCCGGCCGTTGACGAAGGTCCCGTTGGAGGAGCCGAGGTCCCGCAGGACGAAGGCGGCCCCCATCCGCTCGATCACCGCGTGCTCCTTGGAGACCTCGCGATCGGTGAGCTGGATGCTGTTGGCCGGATGCCTGCCCAGCGTGGTCTTCACCGGGGCGAGGGGGTAATCCGTGACGGTGCCATCCGGCTGCTTGAAGCTGAGCCGGGCACCCTGCGCGGGCGCGGTCATGAACGCCTCCGGAGCGCGGGACGGTGCGGGTGGGCCGGGATGTCGGACGGGGACGGGCGCACGGAACGGGTTTATCTGCGGCGCGAAGCTAGCACGCGCCCCACCTCGAACCTAGAAGCTGAACGCCCGGCCGCTGCACGCTCAGGGGAACTGCAGCCGCAGCCCCAGCCCGGGGTAGAAGGTGGCGCCGCCGAGCTGCCGGTGCTGGCCGAAGAGGAACGGCTTGCAGTGGGTGTAGCCGCCGGTCAGCTCCAGCATCAGGTGCGCGTACTTGTAGCCTGCGCTGATCCCCGCGGTGGCCCCGAAGAAGTGCGACGTCACCTCCCGCGGCAGGCCCACGTCCGCGCCGACCAGGTGGGTGGCGTGCTGCGAGTAGTTCACCAGCCGCGTGTCCATCGACGTGTGCGAGTAGACGTATTTGGCGCCGCCGTAGAGCTTGAAGATGTCCCCGAAATCCACCGTGTAGATGAGCGGCACCGCCTCCACGTCCCAGCGCGAGAAGTCGTCGAGCTTGATGTACTCGAGCACCTCGAAGGCCGGGTTGGCGAAGAGGTACTTCGACACGCCCACGTTGGCCGCGAGGTCGATGTTCATCCGCTTGTGCTCGGGCAGGTGCTCGTTGTGCACGTAGCTGAAGTACCGGTACTTCGTGTCCAGCCGCACCGAGTTCATGGCGTAGCGGAAGCCCACGTCCATGTCCTCGCGCAGCACGCCGGTGCGCACGCCCATCTCGTAATTGATGCCGTTGGGCCAGGGGGCCATGATCGCCAGCGCGAGGCCGGCCGTGAGCAGCTCCTGCTGGTCCTCGGGGCTCAGCTCGAACGGCTCGCCGGACTTGCGGGACTCGTTGAGGGCACGCCCCTGCGCGATGCCCTGCTTCACCACCGTCCCCACCGGGCCCAGAGGCAGGTAGATGCCCGCCCCGCCCGTCACCTGCACCTGCCCGCGCTTCGCCGGGGTGGCGGTCTGGAAGGTGGAGAGGGTGGAGGCGCAGCCGGTGCCGAGCGCCGTCATTGCGAGCAGCGCGGCGAGCGCTGGAGCGGACAAGGCTGGCGAGGGGACTTTCAGGCGCATGCGGTGACGGTATCCGAAAAGGGGGCCTTCGCCGTCTGTCGCCTTTGGCGGCGCGGACGATCAAAAGACCTGCTAGAGGGGCCGCGTGAAGATCAAGCAGCGGCCGGACGACTTCCGGGTGACCGAATCCTGGCGGTTCGACGGTGTGGACGACGGGCGCTACCGCGTCTACCTGATGGACAAGCGCAAGCTCTCGACGTTCGACGCGGTGGAGCGCGTGCGGGAGCGCTTCGGCCTCAAGCCGGGGGCGGTCTCCTATTGCGGCCTCAAGGACAAGCAGGGGCGCACCGAGCAGATCATCGCGGTGGACTCGGACCGGGTGATCGAGCTGCAGGAGCCGGATCTGCGGCTGCGGCTTCTGGGGCGGACCAACAAGCCGCTCACGTCCGAGAACACCACCTCCAACCGGTTCTCGGTCACCGTGCGCGCGCTGCAGCCGGACGATCTGCGCCAGGTCACCGTCTCCTCCGCCGAGGTGGGCCGGCTGGGCGTGGTGAACTACTTCGACAGCCAGCGCTTCGGGTCGCTCAAGCACGGACAGGGGTTCATCGCCAAGGACCTCATCCGCGGCGACTTCGAGGCGGCGCTGCGCAACTACATGGCGCGGCCGTCCCCGCTGGACCGGAGCGACGACGTCAAGATCAAGCGCTTCTGGAAGGAGAACTGGGGGCAGTGGGACAAGAACCCGTACCTGCCCGGGAACAACAAGTACTACCGGATCCTCAAGGTGCTCCGGGAGCGGCCGCGGGACTTCGTGGACGCGTTCCTGCAGATCGACAGGAACTACCGCGCGCTCCTGCTCTTCACCTACCAGAGCTACCTCTGGAACGAGGGCGTGCGGCGCCTGCTCCAGCTCATGTTCCCGCGCGAGCACCTCTTCCCCATGCCGTACCAGGCCGGCTCCCTGCTCTTCCACCGGGACGCCGCGCCGGAGGTCCTGAGAGAGCTTCGCCACATGACCTTCCCGCTGCTCGCCGCCAACAGCGAGATCACCCACCCGAAGGTGAAGGAGGCGGTGGAGTGGGTGCTGGGCAAGGAGAAGCTGAAGCTCGAGGACCTGCGCATCGAGGAGGCGGCGCGGATGCTCTTCTTCAAGCACGAGGAGCGGCCGGTGCTGGTGTGGCCGGACAAGCTCGTGCTCGGGCGGCCCCTGCGCGACGAGCTCAACAAGGGCTACACCAAGCTCAACGTGGCCTTCACCCTGCCGCCGGGCTCGTACGCGACCCTGGTGGTGAAGCGGCTCTTCCACTTCGCCTGGCTGGGGGACGACCACCAGGAGCCCACCGGCAGCACCGCGCCGTACAGCGCGCCGTGGGACGCCGGGGACGACCGCCCCTCCCGCCCTTCCGGCGAGCGCACCGAGCGCGGCGCAGAAGAGAAGCCCCGGCGGCGCCCGGCGGCCCGAGCCCGTGACGAGGACGCCGGCGACGATGTGCCCGAGATGGTGATCGAGGTCGAGCGCCCCGGACGCCGGGGGACCGCGGCTCCGGCCGCGAAGGCCGCACCGGCCGCGAAGGCCGCACCGGCCGCGAAGGCTGCACCGGCCGCGAAGGCTGCCAAGGTCCCGACGGAGGGCTTCCGCACGATGCAGAAGCGGAAGAAGGAACATCGGGAGACCGCGCGGGCCGAGCAGGCGGCGAAGGCGGCCGCGAAGGCGCCGGCGCGCAAGGCCGCGGGGGCGAAGAAGAAGAGGCCGAAGCGGGCGGGCAAGCGCGAGTCCTGATCTTTCAGAGAGGAGGGGGCGACCGCAGGCGGCGTGCAATCGACCGGGCGGCGGTGCGTAGAGGTCGACGTGAGCGCACTTCTCGCCAGGCTGTTGCCCTTCCCTTCCCTGTCGCCGTTCGGCGTGACGGACGAGGCCCCTGTGTCGCCGTGGAAGGCGGACGTGCTCGCCGCGCGCAAGGGCGATGGGCGGGCGTTCGCCAACCTCGTGCGCAGCGTGCAGCGGCCGGTGTACGGGCTGTGCCTGCGCCTGCTCGGCAACGAGTCCGAGGCCTCCGAGGTGGCCCAGGAGAGCTTCCTGCGCGCCTACCAGCACCTCGCGCGCTACGACGAGACGCGGCCGTTCGACATCTGGGTGATGGCGATCGCGCGGAACCTCTGCCTCGATCTGCTCCGCCGCCGCGGGCGCGCGCCGCAGGAGAACGTGGACGCGCTGCATGACGTCCTTCCCTCCGGAGCGCTGGGCCAGGAGGAGGCCGCCATCGCCCGGCAGGAGCGCCTCTCGCTGGAGAGCGCCATGGCCACCCTGTCCGCCAGCGACCGCGAGGTGCTCGCGCTCTACTACGTGCAGAAGCGCACCACGAAGGAGATCGCCGGGCTGCTGGGCGTGGCGCCGGGGACGATCATGGCCCGCCTGTTCCGTGCGCGTGAGAAGCTCCGCAACCGCATGCAGAGCGAGGAGTCCCCGTGAACCGCACCGCATGTCCCGATCCGGAGGCGCTGTTCGTCGGCCTGATGGAGGATCGTCCGGAGGCCCGCGCCCACCTCGAGGCGTGCGAGGCCTGTGCGGCGCTGGTGGAGGATCACCGGCAGCTCGAGAAGGACCTGCTGCGGCTGTCGGATCCGCTGCCCCCGCCGGACTTCGTGCACCAGGTGATGGCCCGCGTGGAGGCC
>CAZCWA010000452.1:0-4561 GCA_964502265.1 uncultured Myxococcaceae bacterium
CGCGCGCGAGGCCTCGGGCGAGGGCGGCGCGTCGATGGAGAAGATGAACACCGCGATGGCGCAGATCCGCGGCTCGGCGGAGGGCACCGCGGCGATCATCCGGGACATCAACGACATCGCCTTCCAGACCAACCTCCTCGCGCTCAACGCGGCGGTGGAGGCGGCGCGCGCGGGCGAGTCCGGCCGCGGCTTCGCGGTGGTGGCCGAAGAGGTGCGCAACCTCGCGCTGCGTTCCAAGGAGGCGGCGAAGAAGACCGAGGCGTTGATCCAGGACAGCGTCCAGCTCTCCCGGCAGGGGGAGGACATCTCCCGGAACGTCGACGAGAACCTCTCCCGCATCGTCGAGTCGGTGAGGGAGGTCTCGGACATCATCCGCACCATCACCCACGCCTCCAGCGAGCAGTCGCGCGGGGTGGACCAGCTCTCCCGCTCGGTGGCGCAGATGGACCAGGTCACCCAGCAGAACGCGGCCTCCTCCGAGGAGTCGTCGAGCGCGGCCGAGGAGCTCTCCAGCCAGGCGCAGGAGCTGGCGTCGCTGGTGGGGCAGTTCAGCCTCACCCATGCCGCCCAGGCGCGCCGGCTCCCGCCGCGGCATCCGGGCAGCTCCCGGAGCACGCCGCAGACGCTGCGCACCTTCGCGGTCTAGCCCCTCCCATGGGTGACGCATGAACTACTACGGCTTCCTCCTCATCCTCACCAGCGGCGCCTCGCTGGCGATGACGATCAACGCGTTCGCGAGGACGGGCGGGCTGGGCGGCGTCCGCCTGGGGATCTTCACCCTGTTCGGCGGCGCGACGCTGGTGAGCCTGGGGATGGTGGGTCCCATGGGCGCGCAGAGCGCGGAAGAGGCGTTGCCCTGGGTGGCCGTCGTCCGCGTGGGCGTGGGCCTGATCGGAGCGGGGTTCACCGGCCTCGGCTTTCTGCTGACCCGCCCGGATGCCCGCTGGACCCGGAACGTCACCCTCGCCTCGGCGGCGCTCCTCCCACCCATCGGCGTGGCGGTGGCCCTCCTCGCCGGACCCGGGGGACTGTCCCAGTCAGAGGTGAGCTGGTTTCCCGCACACCCGCTCCTGCGGCTCTACGACACGTCGATGATCTTCGGCGGGACGATCTTCTTCTGTGCCGGCGCCTTCATCCGCTGGCGCATGAGCCGCCACGGCCGGACGGCGATGATCACGCTGCTCTGGATGCAGTTGGGCGCGTCGCTCCTCTACGTGCTCGTCCGGGCCTTCGGGGGCGCCACCGCGCTGCACGTGGCCAGCCCGGTCCTCATCAGCCTCCTCGCGGTGGCCTACTGGTTCACCTTCGAGCGGTGGCGGGTGGCGGGCATCGGGGACTCGGGGCTCGCGCTGGTGTTCTCGCGGATGCCGCTGCCTGCGGTGCTGCTCGACCTCCAGACCGGGCGCTGCCACGCCAACCCGCCGGCGCTCGCGACCGTGGGGGACGCGGAGTCGGTGGAGGGGATGATGGCGGTGCTCGGCCTCGAGGGGGATCCGGGCGACGTGCTCGCGGCGCATGACGGGCGGACCCTCGTGGCCGTCCGGCTGGAGACCGCGCCGGGGCGGCTCTTCGACGTGAGCTGTCACTTTGATGCGGGGATGGCCATCGGCCTGTGGGTGCTCGCGGATGTCACCGAGCGGGTCCAGCACGCGGCGAAGCTCGGGGCCACCGTCTCCGAGCTCCGGGCGGTGCAGGACCGGCTGGTGGAGCAGGAGAAGGTGGCGGCGCTGGGCGTGCTGGTGGCGGGCGTGAACCACGAGATCAACAACCCGCTCGCGTACGCCTCGGCCAACCTGCGCACGATGGGCGAGTACCTCGAAGCGCTCGTCCGCGTGCGCCCGCTGGTGATCGATCACCTGGAGGGGCGGCCGGGCGCTGACGCCGCGTTGCGCGCCTGGGCCGAAGACGAGGAGGTCGCGGACGCCTGCACCGACGCACCCTCCGCGCTCTCCGAGGCGCTGCAGGGCTGCGCGCAGATCCGCGAGATCGTCGCCTCGATGCGGATGCTCAGCCGGCAGCAGGGCGAGAGCCAGGTGTGCGACCTCTACGAGCTGGCGGCGGCCGGCCTGAAGATCGGCGGCACCAACGTCTCACCGTCCATCGACCTCAAGGCGGAGCTGGAGCGCAACGCGTTCGTGCGCGCGGTGCCCGGGGAGCTGATGCGCGTGGTGACGAACCTGGTGGTCAACGCGGGCCAGGCGCTCGGGCGGGAGGGCACGGTGAGGGTGCGGACCTGGCGGGACGAGGCCGCACGCGAGGGCGTGCTCGAGGTCGCGGACGACGGTCCGGGCATCCCCGCGCACCTCCACTCGCGCGTGTTCGACGCCTTCTTCACCACCAAGGCGCCGGGGAAGGGGACGGGGCTCGGGCTGGCGATCAGCGCCGAGACCGCGCGCCGTCATGGCGGCACGCTGCGGCTGCTGCCCAGTCCGCAGGGTGCCGTGTTCCAGCTCCGCCTTCCGCTCGTGGAGGCCGAGCCGGAGTCCCTGGACGCGGCGCCTTCCGCAGCAGGAGAGGTGGCGACGACGACGCCCGGCGGAGGTCGCGCCGCAGCGTGACGGCCTGATTCCCCCTGACCGCGCCGCTGCACGGAGGAACGTGTAGTCTGGGCTGTTCAGGCCCGCCGCGCGGTGCGGCGCTGGGAGGAGGCAGACATGGTGGATGGCTCGGGAGTGCGCGCGCTGGCGTGCATGGCGGCGGTCGTCACGCTTTGTGTGCCGGCCCCGGCGCGCGCAGAAGAGTGCACCGGGACGGACGCGTGGGAGCTAACGCGTTCCTGCTCGATCCTCGCCGGCAACAACGAGGACTTCACGATCAGGCTCAGCCCCGCGTTCACCCTCCGCGGAGAGGTTCCAGGCTACCCGGTCAACGCGCTCAACCGGGCCATCGTCTACGTCTACGGCTATGGGGTCGACCGTCCGTCCTGGCCGCTCGCCGTCCGCGAAGACGGCACGATCATGGCCTTCGAGGACCTGCAGAATCGAGGCGTCAGCATCGTGATGATGGCGCCGGGGAGATCCGGCACCGATCGCGTGGAGGACGACGCCGAGGCGCTGCGGAAGGCCCTCCTCCTGCTCGACGGCTACCGGGGGCCGGACGCCTACCCGCTGGTGGTCTTCGGACACAGCATGGGCGGACTGCTCGGGCGGATCGCGCTGAGCAGGATGGAGGCGGCCGGCGAGCCCCACGGGGTCGACCTCTTCATCTCGTACGATGCGCCGCACACGGGCGTGAACGTGCCGCAGGGGATGCAGTACCTGAAGGTGAAGTTCGACGAGTGGTCCGCGATGACGAAGGAGGACTTCGTCGCCATCGACGAGGGATGGGAGGGCGTGTTCAACCTCGCGCAGGTGTTCGGCGCGGCCGGCGCGCTGAACCCGTCGAGCGGTCACAGCGTCCCCGATCCGACCTCGGTGCAGGCGCAGCAGATGACGATCCAGGCGGTGGTCATGCCGGATGCCCACGCAGGGTTCATGGCGCTGCTCGACGAGACCGGCCACCCGTCGATGCGGAAGATCGCGGTGACCAACGGCAACACCCGCGGGGTGGGGAACACCCAGACGATTCCGCCGGGCGGCGAGCTCTTCTACTTCGTCGGCCACAAGGGCAATTCGTTGGCCACCGTCCGCGGGACCTTCGAGGTCTACACGGACAAGCCCGGCGCGGCCTGCTTCCGCTCCCACGTGCGTTACCACGGGGTCCTCCGGGAGCACGACGGCGGGCGGAAGAACGCCACCTCGCGCGCGGACCTCACGCTGTACGACCACCTCTCGGGCAGCACGATCGACTATGCGTCGGAGATGCTCGCCGAGGCCAAACGGACGGCGGGCAGCTTCCACAAGGCCGAGTTCCGCGCCGCCGCGGACAGCGCCATCCCGTTCGTCTTCACGCGGAGCGCGCTCGCCCTCCCGGTGGAGACCGCGGAGGAGGACATCGCCGGGCTCGTCGAGAGGGGCGAGACGCCGTTCGACAAGGTCATCGGCATCGGCGATCTGCCGGGGTTCGACAGCAACATCGATCACAACACCGTGGTCCTCACGCGCGCGCTGCTGGAGGAGATCGTCGCGGTCTCGGCCTGTCTCGAGGCGCCACCGGGACCGGTGGTGGACACCGACAGTGACGGGTTCGAGGACGCCTGCGACCCCGACGACGACGGAGACGGCGTGCCCGACGAGGACGACAACTGCCCCCTCGTGGCGAACGCGGATCAGGCGGACTGGAACGGGGACGGCGTGGGCGACGCGTGCAGCCTCGATGAGCAGCCCCCGTTCGAAGAGCTTCCCCCCGGGGAGCAGGAGCCGATGGGCTGTAGCTGCGCGGCGGAGAGCGGCAGCCCCGGGGCCGGAAGCCTCGCCATGGGGCTGATGCTGTTCCTCGCACTCCGCGGACGGGCTCGGCTCTCGCCTGGGGGGCGGGCGGGGGACGGCCCGCTCTCCCCCTCCGGACGACGTTGAGGATCGTCGGGCCCCCCCGGTCGTGATAGCGCGGTCCGATGAGCGCCACCTTCGAGCAACTGGGTCTGTCGGAAGAATCCCTCGCCACCGTGCGCCGCGCGCGGTTC
>CAZCWA010000453.1:0-4537 GCA_964502265.1 uncultured Myxococcaceae bacterium
CGCGCATCGCCGCTTCGCTGAAGCCGCGCGCGGTGCTGATGACGATGATCGGCTGGCCGGCGTGATCGACGCCCGGGCCCACCCGGTGGATGCCCCGCACGCCGAAGAGCAGGCGGATGGTCTCCTCCACCGCGGCGGACAACTCGGGGTCCTCGCTCTCCTCGCCGCGGCCGTCCTCACGGCCCTCCTCGCGGAAGAAGATGCCGGGGTCCCTGGCGTTGTTCAGCGTGTGGATCGCGCCGCCGCCCAGCCGCCTCGGGAGCGCGGGGGCGATGGGCGCGCCGCCGAGCGGGGATGGTGGCGCGGTGAGCGCGGGGCCCTTCGCGGCAGCGGTGTTGGGAGACTGCGGGCGGGCCGGCCGTCCCATCCGCGGCTGTAGCCCTTCGAAGCCGTCCGAGCCTGCCTGGCGATGCGGCGCGCGGGCCGGCGCCCCCGCCTGCGATCGCCCGTCCCGGCCGGAGCCTGCCCCCTGCCCGGCCGGCCGGGGAGCTGTGCCCTTCTGCTGGATGCGCTCGTGCCGCTTGAAGTGCTCGTCCGACCGCTGCTTGTCCTCGCGCTCCGACTGCGCGTCGCCCCAGGGCGACTTCTCGCCGCCGCGGAAGGCGTGGAGGTCTTCTCGCAGCTCCCGCTCCCGGCCCAGCGCCTCACCGAGCGTGCTCGGCGCGCCGCCCTCGCTCCCGCCGGTCATGGCGCCATCGTGCCCATCCGCGCGATCCGCGCGGAGCGCCTCCGAGGCCGAGGAGGAAGCGGAGGAAGAAGAGGACGCGGAGGCGCGCGGGATCCTCGAGGAGGACGAGGTGCGGCCGGCGCGCTGGGATCGCGAGGTCGCTTCGCCGGAGGGCTTTGGACCGCGCGGGGGCTGAGAGGAGGAAATCTTCGCCACGGGTTCGGGGTATCCTATCCGCCTCCATGGCGATCGACTACGGACGGTTCGAATACGGCCGCTGCCCGTGTACGGGACAGTACGAGAACCGCTTCGTGGAGGTGCGGATGACGGTCGCCCAGCGCGTGGTCGTCCTCACGCACATCCCACAAGGCGCGTGCCCCATGTGCGGCTCGCGGGTGTACAAGGCCGAGGTCCTCGAGCGCATCGAGTCGCTGATGAAGGCGGAGCGCTTCGAGAAGCGTACCTAGGAGCAGGAACACACAATGAAGGTCTTCGAGAACATCCTCCAGGCGGTGGGGAACACGCCGCTCGTGAAGTTGAACAAGCTCGTCGGTCCGGACGACGCCACCGTGCTGGTGAAGTGCGAGTTCATGAACCCGGGCGGGGCGATCAAGGATCGGATGGCGATCCACATCCTGGAGAAGGCGGTCCGCGAGGGCGCGCTGAAGCCGGGTGGCCTCATCGTCGAGAACACGTCCGGCAACACCGGCATGGGCGTGGCGCTGTGGGCGGCGGTGAAGGGCTACAAGTGCGTCTTCACCATGCCGGACAAGATGAGCATGGAGAAGGTGAACCGCCTCAAGGCGCTGGGCGCCCAGGTGGTGGTGACGCCGACCAACGTGCCCGCGGAGAGCCCGCACAGCTACTACGAGACCGCCAAGCGCATCGCGCGGGAGACGCCGGGCTCGTTCTACCTGAACCAGTACCACAACCCCGACAACATCGAGGCGCACTACCGCGGCATCGGTCCGGAGCTGTGGGCGCAGACCGAGGGCCGCTTCGACGTGTTCGTGGCGGGGCTCGGCACCGGCGGGACGATGAGCGGCGCCGGCAGGTACTTCAAGGAGCAGAACAAGGCGATCCGCAACGTGGGCGTGGATCCGGTGGGCTCGGTCTACGAGGGCTACTTCCGCACCGGCAAGCTCCCCGAGCCGCACGTCTACAAGGTCGAGGGCATCGGCGAGGACATGCTGTGCAAGGCGATGGACTTCTCCGTGGTCGACGACGTGCGGCAGGTGGACGACCAGATGTCGTTCGCGGCCGCGCGCAGGCTGGCGCGTGAGGAGGGCATCTTCGCCGGCGGCTCGTCGGGCTCGGCGGTGCACGTGGCGGTGGAGCTGGCGAAGGAGCTGGGGCGCGGGAAGACGATCGTCACCGTGCTGCCGGACTCGGGGAACAGCTACATCTCCAAGTTCTACTCGGACGAGTGGATGCGCGACAACGGCCTCGTCCTCGACGAGAAGGGCCAGGGCACCGCGCGCGAGGTGATGAGCCGCAAGAAGCTCTCCCTCGTCACCACGAAGAAGGGCGAGCGGATCGCCGCGGTGGTGGAGCAGCTTCGCCGCCACGGCATCTCGCAGATGCCGGTGCTCGAGGAGAGCGGCCGCGCGGTGGGGATGATCCACGAGTACGACCTGCTCAACGCGCTCGCCTCCGGGTCGGTCACGCAGAGCGACACCATCGACCGGATCGTCGCGCCGATGCAGGGCGTGGTCTCGCCGGGCGCCTCCGTCCAGCGGCTGCGCGAGGTCCTCAACCAGGACAACGTGGCGGTGGTGAAGGACGGGGACAAGGTGCTCGGCGTGGTCACCAAGATCGACCTCATCGAGTACCTCGCCGAGCGCGTGTAGCGCCGCCCACTGCGAGGTCACGACGCGCCTCCGCCTGTCAAAGGGCGGGGGCGCTGTCAGTGCTCGCGCCCGTCCACCCGCGCCTGGAAGAGGAAGGGCACCAGCCGCGCGCCGATGATCGCGAAGCAGAGGCTCCAGCCCACGCCGGCCAGCGCGATGAAGGTGAGGTAGTGCGAGGGCCACACCTGGGTGGCGATGAGCCGGAAGAACGCGGCCACGCCCATCAGCCCGATCGCGATGCGGTCCGAGGTCGTGAAGAGGAGCTTGCGGCCCGTGTGGCCCTGGCAGATGCGGATGAGCATCGCCGGGATGATGAGGCCCATGGTGAGGAAGGTGAACGCGTGCAGCGCGAGCGTGCCGATCCCGGCGTACACGCCCGCCCGCGCGAGCGCCGCCAGCACCAGGTGGACGACGAGCCCCGCGTAACCCACGTACATCACGCCGATGCCGAAGGTGCGCAGCCCCAGCAGCGGCTTCCACGTCACCCAGCGCGCGAAGAGCAACAGCGCGGCGGCGGCGAGGACGGTGGCCGCGACCAGCGGCGGGAACAAACCTTCGAACGCGGCGAGGAGCACGAGGCCCTTGATCGCGTGATCGAGCCAGCGCCGCCTGGGCAACGTGACGCCCTGCGCATTCTTCATGAACTGCGTCATCGTCCGTTCGAACATCACCGCGAACGCGAGCCGGAACAGGCCCACGGTCATCGCCATCCCCACCGACCAGGTCTCGTTGGACTCCGCGGACATCAGCAGGCGCGCGACGAGGAACAGCGGCAGGCCGACGATGAAGAACACGTTGTCCTTGAAGGTGTCCTGCTTGTGGAAGCGGACCAGCGTCCACAGCAGGTAGCCGACCACGTAGAACGCGAAGCCGTGCAGGAGGACGAAGCGAAGCGGCCACGGCATCGATGAGACCGGGGTGAGGATCGCCGCGCGCTCGATGAGCCAGAGGAGCACCGCGAACGCGAGCGGACCGCCGTGCATGCCGCGGATGCCCACCCAGTTCTTGCTCGCGGTGAGGAGGAAGCCGCCCAGCACCGCCCAGCCGAAGCCGAAGAGCATCTCGTGCGCGTGCCAGCGGATGGGCGAGCCGGCGCCCTCGGGCAGCATCAACCGGCCGGTGAACGCCAGCGCCCAGATCAGCGGCAGCAGGACGCCGGAGAGGAACGCGAGCGCGAAGAAGGGCCGGAAGCCCACCAGCCAGAGCGGATGTCCGAAGAGCCCGCGGGTGTTCGTCGAAGACATGACGGGAGAGGCTGCATCCCCCATGCCCGGGGCGCAATGGGCGCGGGCTTCAGCCGAACTGCTTGAGCTTCCGCCACAGCGTGTTGCGCGCGACACCGAGCACCTCCGCCGCCTCGCCCATCGCGCCGCCACAGGCCTCGAGCACGTGGAGGATGTGCTCGCGCTCCACCTCGGCCAGCGTGCGCAGGGAGCGCGGATCCGCTCGGGGGGGCGCGAGGCCCACGCCGGGCACGGCCGCAGCCTGTGATGCATACGCGCTCCGTCCGCGCCCGGGCATGGGCGTTCGAGCCTGGGAGCCGCAGGGCGCGCCTGACTCGGCAGCGCAGCAGGCGTCGTCGTTCACCGCGGCGCCTCCACCGATCGCGCTCCTCGCTGGAACGAAGGCGGCGCAGGACGGCGCGAGGGGAAGAGAGAGCACTGCGTCCTCGTCGGGCAGTCCGTCTCCGTCTCCGTCTCCGGTGAGCGCGAGCGCCTGCAGCTCGTCCGGGAGGTGCTCGGGGGCGATCTCCTCCGCGGGCGCGAGCGCCGCACCGTACTTCACCGCGTTCTGGAGCTCGCGAACGTTGCCGGGCCAGGCGTACGACTGCAGCACCCGCTCGGCGGCGCGCGAGAAGCGGCGGGCGTGGGTCTTCTCCTCGTTGGCGAGGAACTGGCGCGCGAGCGGGAGGACGTCCTCGAGCCGCTCGCGGAGCGGCGCCACCGTCAGCGTGAGGACCTTGAGCCGGTAGTAGAGGTCCTCGCGGAACTGGCCTTCGGCGATGCGGGCGGCGAGGTCC
>CAZCWA010000454.1:0-1275 GCA_964502265.1 uncultured Myxococcaceae bacterium
ATCAGCGGAGGAAGGGGCTGCTGTGGTTCGCCACCTACCAGGCCTCGTTCGACGGTCGCTGGCGTGTCACCGCGCCCGCAGAGGTGACGCGGCCAATGCAGCTCGTGCTGCCGCTCGCGCCGGGCGCCGCGGCCTACGACGGGCTGGTGGTCGAGGTGGATGGGAAGCCGGTGCCCAGCGCGTTCTCGGCCGGGCAGGTGACGGTGCCGCTCGCGCTGAAGCCCGGCGAGTCCTCGACGGTGCGGGTGGCGTATCGCGCGGGCGGGCTGGATGCGTGGCGCTACCAGCTCGGGCACAACGTGGAGGAGCACCGGGACCTGAGGGTGGAGCTCGTCACCGACTTCGATGCGTACGACTTCCCGCAGGGCACGCTCTCGCCCACGCGGCACGGCTTCGAGGAGGGGAAGGGGACCATCGTGTGGGAGTCGAACGCGCTGGTGACGCGGCTGGACCTCGGGGTGGCGGCGCCGAAGAACCTCAACCCCGGACCGTTCGTGTCGCGGCTCACCTTCTTCGCGCCGGTCGCGCTGCTGTTCTTCTTCTTCGCCCTCTTCGTGCTGGTGGAGGTCCGCGGGTTCCGCCTCCACCCGATGCACTACCTCTTCCTCGCCGCGGCCGCGTTCGCCTTCCACCTGCTGCTCGCGTACCTCGCCGACCACCTCGTGCTGGAGGTGGCATTCGCCATCGCGGCAGCGACCAGCGTGCTGCTGGTGACGACCTACCTCTCCCGCGCGATCTCGCCGACCTTCGCCGTCCGCTACGGCGGACCTGCGCACCTCGTGTACCTGGTGCTCTTCAGCGCCGCGTTCTTCAGCCCGGGCACGACGGGACTCACCATCGCGGTGGGCGCGGTGCTCTCCCTGATGTGGGCGATGCACGTGACGGCGCACGTGAAGTGGGAGGAGCGGTTTGGCATGTCCAGCGCTTCTGCTGCGAAGACGGCGGGCGGTGCGATCAGCAGCGGTGGGTGACAGGTACGGAGTTCACCCGGCAGCCTCGATGCACTGGGAGATGAACCGCTCGAACTCGGCGAGGCCGCGACGAACCCCCGGCCACGCCGACAGCACCCGCTGCACCAGTCCCCCGAGGAGGTCCGGGGCCAGTTCCGAGTCGTATCGCTTGCGGAAGCGATGTCGGAATCGTCGAAGCTCTGCGACCACTTCGTTCGCAGGAAGTACCGCAGGTCGCACGCCCGCGACATCTCGCGATGCGAGGTCCAGGAGGCGTACGTGCCAGTTGTCGCCGGAAGGCCCGATGCCGTCCAGGACCTTTACG
>CAZCWA010000454.1:1375-4535 GCA_964502265.1 uncultured Myxococcaceae bacterium
CGTTGGCCACGGTCGCCGCGAGAACCTGCAGCGCCTTCCGCTCGCGGCTCACGCTTGGCGCTCTCCGAGGGACTCCACGATCCTCCGGGCAACCCCGCCCATGGTCTGAAGGTTCGTCAGCTCGACCTCGCGGCCCGCTGCTGCGCTCAGTTCGGCTTCGAGCCGTGCGAGCGTCCTCTCGTCGAGTCCGTCGACGGCGAGGTCGATGTCGCTGTCTGCGCGAAAGGTTCCAGTCGCCAATGAGCCGAAGAGCCAGACCTCCGAAGCCCCTGCGCGAGCGAGAATCCGCACGAGCTCGGGCAGGCGGGCGCGCGCGCGCTCCTCCGCCTGTAGGTCGGCTGAAGGCCTCCGCTCCAGGCGGAGCCGCAGGGTTCGTACGGCTTCTCGTGGACCCACGCTCACTTGATGAAGGTAACACCGGCGCGCCCTGCGATCAGCGGAGCTGGTTCGACGCCGCCAGCCCGTCCACCACGAGCGACGTCAGCGCCCGCGGCACGTCGAGCGGGTTGCCGATCTCCTCGCCGGAGAAGAGCGCGGTCAGCAGCCGCTCCACCGCGCCGACCACTGCCAACGCCGACACGGCCGGGTGGATGTCCGCGCGCAAAAGCCCGTACCGGTGCGCCTTGCGCGTGAGCTCGATGGCGTAGCGGCCAATCATGTCGCTGATGCTGATGACCGGGGTGCGCGCGCCGGTGGCGGGGGCGCGAGACTCCTGCAGGTAGAGCCGCACCGTCCCCACGTGGCTGAAGACGGTCCCCACCAGCGCCTCGCCGAGCGAGCGCCACGCCTGCACCATCTGCGCGCGATCCGTCTGCTCGTCGAGCGCGCGGCTGCAGGCTTCCATCGCGGCGACGATCTCGGTGCGCACCGGCTCGAAGAGATGGTCCACCAGCGCCGTCTTGTCCGCGAAGTACCGGTAGAAGCTCCCCTTCGCCACGCCCGCCGCGCCGGTGATGTCGTCGATGCTGGTGGCGTCGATCCCCCGCGCGAGGAAGAGCTGCATCGCCGCCTGGGAGAGGGCGGAGACGCGCTCGCGGCGGTTGGTGTCACGCACTCCGCCCGGCTGGCCCGGCCGCAGCGCGGGGGCGGATGCAGACGCGGACGCGGGCGTGGGGGGCGTCACCTTCTCGACCTTCTTCGCCTTTCCCTTCGCCGCGCGCGCGCCTCGGGTTGCCATAGTGTGACCATCCAGTCATTATTTGCGAAGTCCGCGTGAGGCCGGGGCGGAGCTCGGGGGTTGAACACATGATCGGAATACCGTTGGGCTGGCTCTACGCCAACGTGGGCGAGTGGATCATCCACAAGCACGTGCTGCACGGGCTGGGTCGGAAGAAGTCGTCCTTCTGGAGCTTCCACTGGCACGAGCACCACCGCGAGTCGCGCCGGCGCGACATGCACGACTCGCAGTACGAGCGCTCGCTGCTCGAGTGGGGCCCGCAGTCGAAGGAGGTGGTGTCGCTGCTCGGCGCCGCGGTGGTGCACGCGCCGCTCTTCCCGGTGGCGCCGTTCTTCACCGGCACGCTCTGGTACTGCATCTGGAGGTACTACCGGGTGCACAAGCGCGCGCACCTCGACCCGGACTGGGCGCGCGAGAACCTGCCCTGGCACGTGGACCACCACATGGGCCGCAACCAGAACCTCAACTGGTGCGTCACCCACCCGTTCTTCGACTACGTGATGGGCACGCGGAAGCGCTACGTCGGCACCGAGGAGGAGCGGAAGGACGTGGACAAGCGCAGCGCGCGCAAGCCTTCCGCAGAGGCAGAGGAGGGAGCGCCGGACGAGGCGCCCGGCCTTTCGCCGCAAAGGACGCCGGCGGTCGCCTGAGCCCGTTCGCGCTTGATGCGCGGCGCCGTCTCTGACGATCTGCCGCGCGCACATGGCGCACACGGAGAGGCAAACGCAGTGGGGCCCGAGGACCGTCGTCATCGGCGACGTACACGGCTGCATCGACGAGCTGCAGGACCTGCTGCGCGCAGCGGGCTTCGACGAGCGCGCGGGCGATCGCGCGGTGCTGGTCGGGGATCTGGTGGGGAAGGGGCCGGACTCGCAGGGCGTGGTGCAGCTCTGTCGCGAGCAGGGACTGCGCGCCGTGCTCGGCAACCACGACGCGCACCTGCTCGGCATCCGGCAGGGAGCGCCTTCCAGGAAGCCGCCGAAGCAGACCCATCTCGAGGCCGCGGCGGCGATGCGCGCGGAGGACTGGGGGTACCTGGAGGCGCTGCCGCTCTTCCTCCGGCTGGACCGCGAGGCGGAAGGCTTCATCGTCGTGCACGGCGGGCTCGTTCCGGGCGTGCCGCTCGAAGCGCAGCGGCGTGAGGACTGCCTGAACCTGCGCAGCATCCGCGAGGACGGGACGGGCAGCGCCCGGATCGAGGATGGCCGGGCGTGGGCTTCCTTGTGGCCGGGCCCGGAGCACGTCGTCTTCGGACACGACGCAGTACGTGGGCTGCAGCAGCACGCGCACGCGACCGGGCTCGACTCCGGTTGCGTCTATGGGAGGGCGCTGACGGCGCTGGTGCTGCCCGAGCGGCGGTTGGTGCAGGTCCCCGCGCGGCGCGCCTACGTCCCGATCGACTGAGCCCGGGGTGCGTTTGACTCCTGCGGGCGCGGCTATATGAAGCAGGCCTCGCCAGGGGAGCCCCGTGTGGGGGGCTGAGAGGGCCGCGCGGTGCGGCCGACCCTTTGAACCTGATCCGGCTTTTACCGGCGGAGGGAGGCCACAATGAGCAGCCGCAAGGAATCACTGCGTGTCGACGACGACGCGCTCTCGGGGATCACCCGGGGGCCGTTGCCCGGTTCACGGAAGATCTACGTGGAGGGCGCGCTTCATCCGGACCTGCGCGTGCCGATGCGGGAGATCGCCCAGTCGCCCACGCGGCAGGGGAAGGGGAACGACGCGCAGCTCGTGCCCAACCCGCCGTTCGTCGTCTACGACTCGAGCGGTCCGTACACCGACACCGACGCGAAGATCGATCTGCGCAAGGGCCTGCCGGCGATCCGCGAGGCGTGGATCGAGCGGCGCGGGGACACCAAACGTCTCGAGGGGCTGACCTCGGCGTTCGGCCGGCAGCGGCTCGAGGATCCCAGGCTCGACAGTCTGCGCTTCTCCGCCCTGCGCAACCCGCGGGTCGCCAAGCCGGGCCAGAACGTGAGCCAG
>CAZCWA010000455.1:0-4517 GCA_964502265.1 uncultured Myxococcaceae bacterium
CGGTGAGCGTGGTCTTGCCGGCGTCCGGGTGGGAGATGATGGCGAAGGTGCGGCGGCGGGCCACCTCGCGCTGGAGCTGGGAATCACTCATGGGGTCGGGGGCGATAACACAGTGGCGCACCCCTTCGAAGCGCGCCGGTGGGACGCCAGCCGGCAGCCCGGGCGGCCTAGCTGCTCGCGCTGGTGTACTTGCCGATCGACCGCAGCCAGATCGCCCGCGACAACATGAAGAATACTGCAGCTCCCAGCAGCGGCAGGCCCACCTCGCCGAGGCTGAGCTGCCCGAGCATCGCGCGCGACGGGAACGTGGTCATCAGCGCCAGCGGCAGCACGAAGGTGAAGACGATCCGGAGCAGCCCCGGGAAGACCGAGGACGGCCACCGGGCGGCATCGAAGACCGACGAGAAGAGGTAGGTCAGGTTGTCCACCTTCACCACGTAGAAGGCCGCGCACACGGTGAGGATCCACAGCGAGTAGAGCAGCACCACGCTGGTGACGAAGAGCAGCGCGGCGGTGAGCAGGTCGACCATCCCGGGCGCCCGGCCGATCTGCCCGAAGGCCACGGCGAAGATGACGATCGACGCCACCACGCTGGTCACCCGCCACGGCAGGAACTTCGCGGTGGAGACGAGGAACTGGGCGTCCGCCGGCTTGAGCAGCACGAAGTCGAGCGTGCCCTTGCGGATGTGCTCCACCACCGAGGACAGCGACGGGTTGATGGCGCCCTCGAGCACGCCCTGCAGCAGCGTGAACCAGCCCACCACCAGCAGCGCCTCGCCGAAGCTCCAGCCGGCGATCTGCGGGCGGTCACCGAAGATGACGAAGAGCGGGACCAGCGCGGTGCCGATCCAGAAGAGCGAGAGCAGCCCTTCGATGAGGAAGTCGTAGCGGTACTGCAGGCCCAGCAGCAGCGACATCCGCACCTGCACGCCGAAGAGCTTCACGTACCGCGTCGCGCGCACGATCGCCTCCTATCCGCCGAACGCGCCGAAGCGCTTGAGGCCCGAGCGCCAGAGGGTCCACGCCAGCACGCCCAGCAACGCCACGATGGCCCACTGCCGAAGCAGCATGATTCCACCGTCCGCAAGGCCGTAGCGCCCGGTGAGCAGCTCCACCGGGAGGCCGATCTGGAAGCGGAACGGCAGCCACTCCACCACCGACCGCAGCCACGCGGGAAAGAGCTCCACCGGGAGCAGGTAGCCGGAGAAGACGAAGTAGAGCGCCAGCCACACGTCCATGATCTTCATGCTCTGGTCCATGAAGAAGGACAGGCAGCCGATGCAGATGCCCACGAGGAAGGTGATCGTCCACGCGCCGGTCACCGCCACGAGGAACATCAGCCAGCCCATGAAGGTGGAGGGCAGGTGCCCGCCGCCCACGGTGGCGAGCATGATCAGCGCGACCGGGATGGCGATCACCAGCCGCAGCGGGATGGCCGCGATGTGCTCCACCGCCCAGGCGATGATCGGGCTCAGCGGGCGGAGCAGGCGCATGGAGAGCGTCCCCTGCCGCACCTCGAAGTTCATCTGCCACGCCGCCCAGCTCCCGGTGAGCTGACGCACGATGAAGGTGGCGAGGAAGTAGGCCACGAACTCCGTCTCGCCGAAGCGGCCGATGGGCGCGTCGCGGGCCACCGCCGTCCACAGCGCCATCATCACCAGCGGCATGGTGGTGGCGAGCACCCAGACCAGCATCTCCGCGCGGTACGCCACCGCCTCCGAGAAGCCGACGCGCATCACCGTGGGCAATGCCCTCACCGTGTTCCGCAGGCTCACCGCGTGGACTCTCCACCCGCCGGACGCGCCTGCCGGTTCTGCGCGAACAGCTCGCTCATCACCTCTTCCAGCGGCGCGTTCTCCACGGTGAGATCCTTCACCGGGAGGGACGACAGCGCGCGCGACACGGTGACGTTCACCGCTTCCTGGGAGATCTGCAGCACCGCCTGGTTCGCGGCGTTGCTGACCACGCGGCCCAGCCCCTCCAGCTCGCGCGACGGCACCTCGCGATCCAGCGTGAGCACCAGCCGCTTCTCCGGGCGCACCCGCCGCACCAGCTCGTCCAGCCCGCCGTCGTAGGAGAGCTGCCCGCGGTCGATCACGATGATGCGGGGACACAGCGCCACCACGTCGTCCATGTAGTGCGAGGTCAGGATCAGCGTGGCGCCCCACCGCTCGTTGTACTGCTTGATGAACGCGCGGATGGTGGCCTGCATCTGCACGTCCAGACCGATGGTGGGCTCGTCGAGGAAGAGCACCTTCGGCCGGTGGATGAGGGCTGCCGCCAGCTCGCACTTCATGCGCTCGCCGAGCGAGAGCTGGCGGGTGGGCTTGGTGATGAGGTCCTGCAGCTCGAGCAGCGTGACCAGCTCGTCCACCGTGTCGCGGAACTGCGCGCGCGGCACGTCGTAGATGGCGCGGTTGAGATCGAAGGTCTCCGCCGGCGGCAGGTCCCACAGGAGCTGCTGCTTCTGCCCCATCACCAGCATGATCTTCTTGAGGAACGCCTCCTCCCGCTTGTGCGGCACGTGTCCGTCCACGCGCGCCTCGCCGGAGCTCGCGTGCAGGAGCCCGGAGAGCACCTTCAGGGTCGTGGTCTTGCCGGCGCCGTTGGGGCCGAGGAAGCCCACCCGCTCGCCCGCCGCGATCTCGAAGGAGATGCCGTCCACCGCCTTCACCTGCGTGTACGACCGGCGGAAGATCGATCGCGCGGCGGACAGGAGGCCGGGCGGCCGCTTGTGGACCTGGTAGTGCTTCCGCAGCTCGCGGACCGAGATCATCCGCCAGCGAATTAGCGCGAAGCCGCGGCGCTGGCGATGGGTTAAACGACGGGACGATCGTGAGCGGATACGACAAGGACCTGAACCGCTGGATGCCCCGGCTCATCGCGGTCTGGCGGAAGGCACAGGGGCGCAAGGGCCCGGCCGGACCGCCGGACAGACTCACGCCGCAGGAGCTGCGCGAGGTGGGCGCCGCGGTGAAGCGCCTCTCGCACGGGCTGACGCGGGAGCGCGAGCTGGCGGGCGCGAAGTACATGGACGACCCGAAGCTGCTCGGCGCGTACCTGCTCTTCTACTGGCCGGTGTCCTACGCGCAGGGCCGGCAGGTGATGGGCGAGCTTTTGAACCGGCCGAGGGTGACGCTGGATCTCGGCAGCGGTCCGGGGCCGCTCGCGTTCGCGGCGATGGACGCAGGCGCCAGCGAGGTCACCGCCGCCGATCGCAGCAGGCCCGCGCTGGACCTCGCCACGCGGCTCGCCACCGAGGCCGAGGAGGCGCTCTCGGTGCGGCAGTGGGATCCGCTCAGCCCGAAGCTGAAGGAGATTCCCGATGGGCGCTACGACCTCATCACCTTCGGCCACGTGCTCAACGAGCTCTTCGGTACCGACGACGCGGCGATGAAGCGGCGCGCGGACCTGCTCGAGGACGCGCTGTCGAAGCTCAAGCCGCGCGGCAGCCTGCTGATCGTCGAGCCCGCGCTGCGCGACACCTCGCGGGCGCTGCTCCGGGTGCGGGACGTGATGGTCGATCGCGGCTACGGCATCCGCGCGCCGTGCATGTACCGGGGCCACTGCCCGGCGCTGATCAAGGAGTCGGACTGGTGTCACGCCGAGCGCCCCTGGCAGCTCCCGCGCGTGGTGGAGGAGCTCGCGCGCGCAGCAGGCCTGCACAAGGAGGCCTTGAAGATGAGCTACCTCGTGCTCGCGCCGAAGGGCGAGGCGCTGCCGCTCCCTCCGCCCGGCCGCCTCTTCCGGATCGTCTCCGAGCCCTTGGAGGGCAAGGGCCGCCACCGCTACATGGGCTGCGGCGCGGAAGGCCGCGTGGGGCTCGCGCTGCAGGAGAAGCACCGCACGGACGCCAACGGCCGCTTCTTCCGGCTGCAGCGCGGGGACGTGATCCGGATCACCGAGACCGAGGAGAAGGGAGACGGTTTCGCCCTCACCGATCGGTCCACCGTCGAGGTCGTCGCGCACGCCGGACAGCCGGTGCTGCCGGATGGGCACTGAGGTGAAGCCGTCGTGACGCCCACGCGCCCGCTCGAGCCCCAGGACGCCGAGGTCATCGCCCAGAGCGCGCTCTTCCGCGGCCTGCCGGCGGACGTCCTCGCGCAGGGCACGGCGAGCGCACGGCGGATCGCGCTTCGGTCCGGGCAGCACCTCTTCCGCCAGGACGACAAGGCGGACGCGGTCTACCTCGTGCTCACCGGCCGCGCGCGGGTGCTGCAGGCGTCGGCGGATGGGCAATCGGTCGCGCTGCGGATCGTGGGACCGGGCGAGCTGCTCGGGTTGGTGGCGGCGCTGGGCGCGGATCGCTATCCGGTGGGCGCGCAGGCCCAGGGCGCGTGCGCCGCGGCGCGCTGGTCCGGCGCAGACCTCTGGGCGCTTCTGGAGAAGAGCCCGGGCATGGCCACCGCGGCGCTGCGCATGGCGCTCTCGCGGCTTCGCGAGATGCAGGAGCAGTTCCGGGAGCTGGCCACCGAGCGCGTGGAGCAGCGCATCGCCCGCGCGCTGGTGCGGCTCGT
>CAZCWA010000456.1:0-4512 GCA_964502265.1 uncultured Myxococcaceae bacterium
GGGGGACTTCGCGCTCACGCGGTTCATCCGCGGGATCGACAAGGACAACATCGTCCGTCAGTCGGATTTCTTCGACGACGCGCGCGCAGGCGACCTGCCCGCCTTCTCCTTCATCGAGCCGCGCTACGTCGCCAACCCGCAGAGCATGCACCCGTCCTCGAACGTGTACGCGCCCAACACGCTCGCGCGCGGGGACCAGCTCGTCGCCGACGTCTACAACGCGCTGCGCGGCAACGCGGAGAAGTGGCCGAAGACGCTCTTGATCGTGACCTGGGACGAGCACGGCGGCTTCGCGGATCACGTCCCGCCGCAGCGCCAACCGGCGTGGCGGGAGGCGCCGAACGCGTACAGCCAGGGCTTCGACTTCACCCTGCCCGGACCGCGGGTGCCCGCGCTCGTCATCTCGCCATACGCGAGGCGGGGTCACCGCGACCCCACCGTGCGCGACCACACGACCCTGCTGAGCACCGCGCGCGAGATCTTCGGGCTGGGCGGGCCCTTCGGGCGCGACCGCTACGTCGAGTCGCTCGCGAACGTGCTCGACCTCCCGAGCGCGAGGACGGACGCACCCGAGCGCGTGGCGGGCGCGCGGGACGTCGGGCCCGGGATGAAGGGGCTGATGGGCGGGATGGCGGTGCCGGCGAACTTCGTCGAGGCGCTGCAGACGCTGACCTCCGACCAGCAGGACATCGTGTCCGGGATGATCGCCGAGGCGAGGGCGCTCGGCGTCCCGGTGCCGCACGAGGGCAAGCCCGTCTCCGAATGGACCCCGTCCAACGCGGAGGAACTCGCCGAGCGCCTGCACGGGGCGTAGTCCCTCCGGGCCCGGTTGACGCCGCCCAGCAAACGGGAACAGCCTGTTCGCGTTTCGTGAACGCCGCGCGGGCGGCAGCGGAGGCGAACATGTCGAAGAGGGATGAGCTGGCGCGCCTGGATGGCGTGGCGCAGGCGAAGCTCGTGGCGCGCGGGGAGGTGAGCGCGGGAGAGCTGCTCGAATCGTGCGCCGAGCGCATCGAGGCGCTCGACCCGCTGCTCAACGCCATCTGCACGCTGGACCTGGAGCGGGCGCGATCGGCGGCCCCGCCCGCCGCAGGTCCGTTCTCCGGCGTGCCCTTCCTCGTCAAGGACATCATCCCGTACCCCGGCCTGCGCTGGTCGCTCGGGTCGAGGCTGATGAAGAGCGTGGTGGCGCCGCAGGCCACGGCCTACTCGCAGCGGCTGGACGAGGCGGGGCTGGTGGTGATCGGCAAGTCGACGACCTCGGAGCTCGGGCTGCTGGGGAGCACGGAGACGCTCCTCGAGGGCGTGACGCACAACCCGTGGGGGCTCACGCTCTCCGCAGCGGGTTCGTCCGGCGGCTCGGCGGCGGCGGTGGCGGCGGGCATCGTTCCCTTCGCCCACGCCAGCGACGGCGGCGGGTCCATCCGCGTCCCTGCATCGGTGTGCGGGCTCTTCGGCCTCAAGCCCAGCCGCGGCCGCACGGTGCCCGCCGCGTTCGGCGAATCGGACTTCGGCGCGCTGGTCAGCGAGCACTGCGTGAGCCGCTCGGTGCGGGACAGCGCGCTCTTGCTTTCGCTGACCGAGGCTCGGGGAAACGGCCTGCGAGAGGTGGGCTACGTGCAGCGGCCCCTGGAGAAGCCCCTTCGCATCGGCGCGTGGACGAGGACGCTCATCGGCGACGAGGCGGCGCCGGCGGTTCGCAGGGCGTGGGAGGAGGCCGTCGCGCTGTGCCGGTCGCTCGGGCACGAGGTGGAGGAGATCTCCGCGCCGGACATCGACGGCCACGCGCTGGCGGACGCGTTCTTCATCGTGGCCGGGGAGGGCGTGGCGGGCGTGGTTCAGATGATGGCGGGCGCGCGCGGAACGCCCGTGGCGCGAGACGAGCTGGAGCCGCTCACCTGGGCGCTGGTGGAGGAGTTCCAGCGCCGCGGCGCCGAGGCCATGCCCACCGCGCGACGCGCCTTCGCCGAGGCCGCCGAGCGCTACCTCCAGGCGGTCGCTCCGTACGACGTCGTGCTCACGCCGACGCTGAGGACGCTGCCGTGGCAGCTCGGGCACCTCTCGCCGCTGCTCCCGCGAGACGAACTCATCCGCCGCACCGCCGATGCGGTGGGCTACACGCCCATCCACAACATCGCCGGCTGCCCCGCGATGTCGGTGCCGCTGCACTGGACGGAGGAGGAAATCCCGGTGGGCATCCACTTCGCGGCGGCGGTGGGGGAGGAGGCCACGCTGCTCGGGCTGGCGTACCAGCTCGAGGAGGCGCGGCCGTGGCGGGACAAGTGGCCGCCGTATTCGTGGCCGATGCTTCGGGAGGGGTGAAGGGACATGCCGCAGGTGCTCAAGGAGGAGGTCCGCGCGCGCATCCTCGACGCGGCGCTGGAGGTCTTCGCCCGCCACGGCTTCGAGGGCGCGACGCTGCAGCTCATCGCGCGCGAAGCAGAGACCGGCCCCGCCAGCGTGTATCGCTACTACGCGGGCAAGGACGCGCTCTTCGACGCGGTCATCCCGCCCACGCTCGCGCTTCAGTTCGAGGCCCTGCTGGAGAAGCGCGTCCGGGCGCTGGCCGTCGTGGCGCTCGGTGATGGGCAGGGCGTGAAGGACGACGCGGGGGAGGAGATGCTGCGCTTCTGGATCGCCCACCGGCGCGAGGTCGTGGTGCTGCTCGACCGCGCAGCGGGCACCGCCTACGCCCCCTTCGGCGAGCGCTTTGTGGACCTGCTCACCCGCGCGTCTGTGGCCGCCATCCGCAGACAGCGCCCCGGCGTCCGCATCGGCGCGCCCGCCCGCTTCGTCCTCACCCGGATCTTCGAGAACACCCGCCGGATGCTGGCCGCCCTCCTCGCCGAGCACGAAGACGAGAACGCCCTCCGCGAGGCCATCCGCGCCTTCTGGAGCTACCAGGTGCCGGGCCTGCGGGGTTTTGCGGACGGGCTCGCCCAAGAGCCGGCTCGACCAGTCACCGGACGAAGGAACTGAGGTCCGCTGCGATGAGGTTGAGCGCACCCCCACCTGGCGATTGACGCATGGTCCAGAAAGCCAGTGCGCGGCCTCGCCACACGACGAGGTCCTTCTTCGATCCGGAGGATGGTCGAAGGCGTGCGAAGGACAGTCGAAGAGGTGCGTAGCCCCGGCTGCAGCCCCGGGCGTCCTCCGGTAGCCTCTCCTCCATGAACAACGCGCGCGTGTACGCGATGAAGTTCTCCAGGGTGTACCCCCTCTACGTGCAGAAGGCGGAGAAGAAGGGGCGCACCAAGGAGGAGGTGGACGAGGTCATCCGCTGGCTCACCGGGTACACGCAGGCGGGGCTGGAGAAGCAGCTCGCGCAGGAGAGCGACTTCGAGACGTTCTTCGCCAGGGCGCCCGCCCTCCACCCGAACACGGCGCTGATCACCGGTGTGGTCTGCGGCGTGCGCGTGGAGACGATCGAGGAGCCGCTGATGCAGAAGATCCGCTGGCTCGACAAGCTCGTGGACGAGCTCGCCAAGGGCAGGGCGATGGAGAAGATCCTCCGCCAGGAGGCGGCTCCCAAGCCTGCCGCGAAGGCTGCTCCGAAGCCCGCCACGAAGGCCGCCGCGAAGGCAGCCCCGAAGCGCCGCGCCCCCCGGGCCTGAAGCTCCCTACGCGCGCCGGCGCCTCGTGGCGATGGCCAGCAGCGCCAGCGCGAAGGGGAGTGCCCCCGCCGCGCCGCCGCTCGTACAGCCGCACCCGGGCGGGGCCTGACCGACCGTCGGTGCGCCTTCGGCGATCACGGTGAAGGATTGCTGAGCGCTCGCGCCGGCGAGGTCCGTCACCTCCACGGTGGCCGGGTGTTCGCCCTCTGGCACGCCGGAGGCGATGAGCACGCCGCCCGCCTCGTCCACCGAGAGCCCCTCCGGCCCCTCCACGATCCGGAATCGCAGCACGTCACCCGGGTCTTCGTCGTGCGCCTCCAGAGGCTGGCTCCGCTCCTCGCCGAACGGGATCCGCAGCTCGGGGATGGCCGCGAGCACAGGCGCGGTGTTGGTGACCTCCAGCGTCAAGGGCGCCGAGCTGCTCGCCTCGTGCAGCGAATCCCCGGCGAAGTGCGCGACGAGTGCGTGCTCGCCCAGGCCCAGGGACGCGGCAGGAAGTTCCAGCACCGCTTCTCCGCTCGCGGCGTCGAGCTCCGCCTCGCCCACCTCCTCGCCCTCCCGGAGGAAGCGCACGTTGCCGGACGGCCCCGACGTCCCCTCCACGCGCGCGGTCAAGACGAGCGTGGTGCTGAACGGGATCTCGCCCGGGCCGCTCAACGTCACAGCGGACGGATGGCCCTCGTTGGTCAGGGAGAAGGTGGCGGACGCCTCGCCCGCGTGGACGCGCACCTCGAACGAGCCGGCTTCCCCATCCGCCTGCGCCGTCACTTCTGAATGGCCCGAGGCGTCGGTCGCGGCGGGCTCGCCGAGCTGCGCGGTGGGCCCCGTCTCCGGCGCCTCGACCACGGGCAGCACGCCCTCCACCGGATTGCCGAACGCGTCCTGCACGGTCACGCCC
>CAZCWA010000457.1:0-4506 GCA_964502265.1 uncultured Myxococcaceae bacterium
GATCCGCTCGGCGAGGACAAGACGCGGCCCACCGAAGCGCTGGTGCACAAGTACCCGGACCGGGTGCTGCTGCTCGCGCTGGACACCTGCTCGGTCTACTGCCGGCACTGCACACGGCGGCGGATCACCAAGGGCGGCGAGGCGGCCTTCACCCGCGACGCGCTCCGCGAGGCGGTCGAGTACGTGCGAGCACACCCCGAGGTGCGCGACGTGCTGGTCTCGGGCGGTGACCCGCTGCTGCTGGCGGACGGCCGGCTCGACGCGCTGCTCGCGGACCTGCGGGCGATCCCGCACGTGGAGATCATCCGGATCGGGACGCGGGTGCCGGTGGTGCTGCCGATGCGCGTGGACGACGCGCTGGCGAAGATGCTCCGCAGGCACGCGCCGCTCTACGTGATCACCCACTTCAACCACCCGAAGGAGCTCACCGCGGAGGCGCGCGCGGCGTGCGAACGGCTGGTGGACAACGGGGTCCCGGTCGAGAACCAGGCGGTGCTGATGCGCCGGGTGAACTCGGACGCGCGGATCATCCGCGAGCTGATGCACGGGCTGCTCAAGATGCGCGTCCGCCCGTACTACCTCCACCAGATGGACGTGGCCGAGGGGCTCGAGCATCTGCGCACGCCGATCCAGAAGGGCGTCGAGATCCTCGAGGCGCTCCGCGGGCACACCTCGGGGCTCGCGGTGCCGCACCTGGCCGTGGATCTCCCCGGCGGTGGGGGGAAGGTCACCCTGCAGCCGGACTACGTGGTGGAGCGCCGGGAGCGCGAGACGGTCTTCCGCAACTTCCGCGGGGAGCGGTACGCCTATCCGGAGCCGGAGGAGGCGGACTGCGCCTGCCCCTACGAAGAGGTCTGGCGCGCAGCTCGTTGAAGGGAAGGCTCAGTCCGCGGGCGTGCCGCGCTCGATCTCCGGCGGCGCATCCTCGGTGGCCTCCAGCTCCACCGGGTTCTCCTCACCGAAGCCCTGCTGGATGGCGATGTCCTCGTCCTTCTTCGCGGCCGCCCGGGCCTTCTCCTTTTCCTTCTCCCGGGCCTTCGCCTTCGCCTCGTCCTCGAGGCGGCGCTGCGCGCTCTGGGCCCGGGCCTGCTCCTCGCGCGACATCCGCGAGGTGTAGATCGTCCACTCCTTGGTGGAGACGCCGTGACGGGAGAGCACCTCCGCGGCGGCGGCCTGCTGCCTGGCGATCACCGCGCGGCGCTCGTCGTTGGACATCTCCCCGGGGAGCCTGTCGCCGTACTCCTTCGAGATCTTCTCCATCGCCGCCTGCTCCTCGAGGCGGATCTGCGCCACCTTCTCCGGGGTGAGCTGCGCCAAGGCGAGCGTGGGCCAGAGGAGGAGCAGGAGCAGTGACAGCGGGCGGGGCGGGAGCGGCATGCAGCGGATGCTAGAGGCCGCGCCGCCCCTCGGCAACGGAAGGACCTACCGGCGGCAGCTCGCGCAGTTGTCGTTGGCCCGCGCGCAGTCTTCGTTGGCGGACACGCAGTAGCTCTGCGCGCGGTCCGGATTCCGCTGGGCGATGGCGCAGACCTCCTTCGCGATGCCGCAGACGTCCCGCGACAGCGCGCAGGTGTCCTGGCAGGAGAGGTCCTGGGCCTGGGCCCGGACGCGCATCTCCTCGAGACGGGAGGCGTACGACTCCAGCCGGTCTTCATCCGAACCGGTGGGCACGGTGTCCGCCCGCTTGGGGCAGCCGAACAGGGAGAGTGCGACGACGGCGATGACGGGCAGGAGCTTGTTCATACGGGCGCGTTGGATATTCGGGAAAGCCGCCACCGTCCAACTCATTTCCCACCGCCCAGGTACAGCCACAGGGCCAGTGCCACCAGGGCAACCACCGCGACGCGCCGCAGCAGGTCTGCCCGACGCCGTGCCGGAGACGCGCGCTGCCGCGCCTCGAGCTCCGCCGTCAACCGCCGGACCTCGGACGCGTGCAGGGTCAGGGCGCGGAGGGACAGGGCCAGGCCGGCAACCTCGGACGAGGCCCCGGGCGGATCTCCGGGCCGGACCTCCCTCCCGGGCTCCGGCGCGGCGTCCAGCGAGGACTCCAGCGCCGCCGCTTCGCGCGCGTCTTCAACGTCCGATCGCGGCTTCGCGTCGAGGGGAAGGAGGGGGGCGCCCCCGGAAGGGGCGAGCGCCGCCTGGAGCAGCCTCGCCGCCCGGAGCGTGTGGACGGGCACCACCGCCGGGGAGACGCCATAGGCCTTCGCCACCCCTCCGCGGCCCAAGCCCTCCACGAAGCGCAGAGTGAGAAGCTGCGCCTCCCGCGGGGGAAGCCGCCGAAGGGCGAGGACCAGCGCCAAGGCGTCCGGGGCGGTGCGTTCGGCGTGTGGCACGCGCGGACTTCTAGCACGGCCGTTTTCTTGAGCCGCCGATCGTCGCTCCTACACTCGACCGTCATGATGTTGCGACCTGTCGCAGGGAGGGGCCTCGTCCTCGGCGTGCTGCTCCTGGCCGGGGTGCCTGCGCCGGCGCGCGCCGTGGAGACGATGCGCATCCACGTGGGCGATGCGGAGGACACGCTCGAGATCTCCGGTCCTGGCCTCTCCTTCGGCCTCGACGTGGAGGATGAGGAGGCGTCCGCCACGCCGGTGCCGAAGGACCGCGCGGTCCTCAAGCTCGTGCGGGGCCGGCTCCACGTCGACGGCGCCGCATGGCCCGAGCCGCAGGTCCGCTTCCGCACCGCGCAGGAGGGCGCGCCGCTGCGTGCGCTCCGCCACGAGGTCCGCGGGGACGTGGTGGTGCGCGTGCACCGCGACAAGCTCCAGGTGATCAACGTGGTGCCGCTGGAGGACTACCTGGCGGCGGTGCTCGGCAGCGAGATGCCCAGCACCTTCCCGCCCGAGGCGCTCAAGGCCCAGGCGGTGGCGGCGCGCACCTATGCGCTGCACAAGAAGCTGGAGGCGTACGGGCAGCCCTTCCACCTCGGCGCGAGCGTGCTCCACCAGGTCTACGGCGGCGTGGCGCGCGAGGACCCGAGGACGAAGGCCGCCGTGGAGGCGACGCGCGGGGAGGTCCTCACCTGGGAGCTGCAGCCCATCGAGGCCTACTTCCACGCGAGCTGCGGTGGCCGGACGGAGGAGGGCGTTCACGCGCTCGGACGGGACCTTCCGTATCTGCCGGCGGTGACCTGCCCCTGCTCGTCGCTCCCCCAGAGCCGCTGGGAGGCGAAGGTGCCGGTGAGCGAGCTGCGCGGCGCCTTCGGTGGAAGCAAGCTCAAGGGAGTCCGCGTCCAGGGGCGCACCCGCACCGGACGGGTCAACCGCATCGCCACCGACAGCGGCCGGAGCGTGGACGGGGTGAGCTTCCGCGCGCGCGTGGGCTACTCGCGCATCCGCAGCCTCCACTTCGACGTGAAGCCCGCGGGCCAGGGCCTGCTCCACTTCTCGGGCCGCGGCTTCGGACACGGCGCGGGGCTCTGCCAGTGGGGCGCCAAGGCGCTCGCCGACGGAGGGAGCGGGTACACGCAGATCCTCGCCCACTACTATCCGGGCACGGAGCTGCAGACGCTGTATTAAGCGCGCTGCGTGAGCGAGGAACACACGTCACCCACCGCCCCGGGCGCGCGGCTCGAGGACTACGACTTCGACCTGCCCCAGGCGCAGATCGCCCAGGCGCCGCTTGCGCAGCGGGACGCGTCGCGGCTGCTCGCGCTCGACCGCAGCTCCGGTGCCTTCTCCCACCGCCACTTCCGCGATCTGCCCCTGCTGGTGCGGCCGGGCGACCTGCTCGTCCTCAACGACACCCGCGTGGTGCCCGCGCGGCTCATCGGCAGGAAGGCGCTGACCGGAGGGCGGGTGGAGCTGCTGCTGGTGCGGCCCGCGGTGGACATGCCCGCGCACACGGCGCTTCAGGGAGGCGCGGACGCGGTGGAGTGGGTGTGCCTCGGGCAGGCCTCGAAGGGGCTCAAGCCGGGGACGCGGGTGGACTTCGACGAAGGCTTCGAGGCCGAGGTGGTGCAGGCGCTCGGCGAGGGCGGTTACCGGGTGCGCTTCTCCGGGACCGCGGCGCTCTCGGAGCTGCTGGAGCGACACGGCCGGCTGCCGTTGCCGCCGTACATCGATCGCGCGCCGGACGACGCCGACCGCGAGCGCTACCAGACCGTGTTCGCCCGCACGCCGGGGAGCGTGGCGGCGCCCACCGCTTCGCTGCACTTCACCGAGGCCGTCCTCGCGGACCTCGAGGCGCGCGGGGTGGAGCGGGCGTGGGTGACGCTGGAGGTGGGGCCGGGGACCTTCCTGCCGGTGCGCGGCGAGCTGTCGACGCACCGGATGCACACCGAGCGCTTTCACGTGCCCAGGCAGACGGCGCAGGCCATTGCCCGGACCCGCGCGCGCGGTGGACGGGTGGTGGCGGTGGGGACGACGGTGGTGCGCACGCTGGAGGGCGCGACCGATCCCGGGACCGGCGCCTTGAGCGAAGGGTACGGCGACACGCAGCTCTTCATCCGGCCGGGCTTCCGCTTCCGCCAGGTGGACGCGCTGGTGACCAACTTCCACCTCCCGC
>CAZCWA010000458.1:0-4492 GCA_964502265.1 uncultured Myxococcaceae bacterium
CGTTCTGGCCCACCGTGATCTCCGCCTCCTCGTTGTCGGTGGTGAGGATGTGCGGGGTGGAGAGCACGTTCACGTCCGAGCTCTCCTGCAGCGCGTGCACCACGATGCCGAAGGCCGGGATGTCGATCCCGATGATTTCGCGCACGCCGGGGATGAACGGCCCCTGAAGACCGGCGAGGAAGCCGCCGAACTGCGCCAGGTTCAGCACGCTGAAGGAGGGCGGCAGGGTCTCGCTGCCGAACTTGCTCCCGAGCACCAGCGGCAGCCGCCCGCCGGTCTCGGTGGGATTGGCCACGGTGGAGCCGCCGTGCACGCGGGCGCCGGCGCGGAGGTTCCGGTCCACGTTGACCTCCATGATCACCGCCTCCACGAAGACCTGGCGGCGCGGCATGTCCAGCCGCTCGATCACCCGCACCAGGTTCCGGTAGTCCGACTGGTTGGCGATGATCACCAGCGAGTTGGTCGCCTTGTCCGCGCTGATCTTCACCTCGCCGCCGAACAGCTCCGCGGACTGCGCCCCGCCCCCGGCCTGGCCGCGCGTCTGACCCGGAATCTGCGGGGTGGGGCGCGCCGGGCGGGCGCCGGTGGACGAGGTCCCCTGCGCGAGCGACTGCAGCGTGCTCGCCATCTCCTCCGCGTCCGCGTTCTCCAGGTAGTAGACGTTGATCCGGCCCTCGCCCGGGATGGGCACGTCCAGCGTGCGCACCAGGTCCTCGATGCGCGCGAACGCGCCCGGCGAGGCGATGATGAGGAGCTTGTTGGTCCGCTCGTCCGGGATGATCTGCGAGACGGTGACCGCGCCGCCCTCTTCGCCGGATCCCGCGGCGCCGCCGGGGCCGTCCACCGCCTGCATCGCCGGCTGACCGCCCGGGGGCGTGGCCGCGCCGGTCATCCCCCGCGCGCTCCGGGCACCCGGCCGCTGCTGCGCGCCGCCGCCCTGGCCCGCCTGCGGCTGGAAGAGCCGCTGCACCTTGTCCGCGATCTCCTGCGCCGAGGCGAAGTTGATCTGGATCACCCGCATCTCCTCGGACGCGGTGCGGCTGTCGAGCTGATTGATGATCCGCTCGAGCCTGTGCATGTTCGACCCGAGGTCGTTGACGATGATCGTGTCCGGCGGGAACGGGATGGTGTCGCCGTTCTGGCTCACGAGCTGCTGGAGCACCCCGCGCAGAGGCTCGATCTCCACGTACTTCACCTTGAAGATCTTCGTCACCATCTGCTCGGCCGTCGTGTACGGCTGATCCGGGTCGACGATGGTGGGGATGTTCGTCTGCTTCGCGTTGCGCTTGTCGACGATCTTCGAGAACTGCCCGTGCTCGTAGACCGCGAGCCCGTTCGCATCCAGCGCCGCCAGGAACGCGCGGTAGAACTGGTCGCTGTTCACCTCCACCCGCCCCGCCTCGGGGCCGATGATCGAGATCTTCCCGCGCACGTTCTCCGGGAGGATGAACGTCTTGCAGGTGGCGTCCGAGACGGTCTGCACCAGCCGCTCGATGTCCACCTTGTCGAAGTAGACGTTGAAGCGCGCCTTGCGGCGGATCTCCTCGCAGTTCGCGCGCGCCCGCTCCGGCGTGATGGTGGCCCCGGTCCCGGCAGCCCCCGTGCCGGTGCCGGTCGTGCCGCCGGTGCCGGTGCCGGTGTTCGCGCCGGCCCCCGTGTTGGTGCCGCCGGGCGGGGGCGTGGGCTGGGGGCGGCCGGGCGCGGTGGAGGGCCTTTGGGGCACCGCCTGGACCTGGCCCGGCTGGGAGGGCGCCGCGGGACGCCGCTGCGCGAGCGCGGGGGCGGAGGCGAGCAGCGCGGTGAGCGAAGTGGTGACGAGGACGCGGGCTGGGTGGATCACGTTGGTTCAGTTCCCAGGAGGGGAGCCGCTGCGCTGTCAGCGGACGGAGTAGGTCTTTCGCATCGACGCGCCGTTGCGTTCGATCTCGATGTCGACCCGGCTGGCTTCCTTCAACTTGCCGTAGATCTCCAGCGCCTTCTCCGGGCTGTTCAGGTCGAACCCGTTGATGCGCTTGATCACGTCACCGTTCTGGATGCCGATCTTCGAATAGATGCTGTCCGGCCGGATGCTGAAGAGCTTGAAGCCCTGCGCCTGGCCGTCCTTGAACGCCGGCACGATGCGCGCCTGCATGGCCACGTCGTTGAGGTTCGCCAGCGTGCGGTCGATTTCCGCGCGCGGCACCTCGTACTCGTTCTCGCTGATGGCGCGGATGCCCTGGCCGAGGTTGTTGTTCTGCGGGCCCTGCGGCGCCTGCGCCACCGGCGAGGACACCACCGGCGCGGGCGCGGCGGCGAAGCTCTCACCGGTGCCCGGCTGATCGTCGATGAACTCGCGGCGGCCGTTGTTGAGGATGATCACCCGCTTGCGCTCGATCTCCAGCACCTGCGCGCCCTGGATCTGATCGCCCACCATGTAGGTGGCCGCGGTGTTCTGGACCATGTCCTGGATGGAGGCGATGGACCACTCCGGCTGCGAGGCGATGAGCGTGCCCAGAAGCTTCACCCGCATCCCGCTCTTCACCGGCGCGGCGCTCATGTCCACCACCGGCTGGCTGGGCTCCACCACCTCCGGCTCCGGCTCCGGCAGGGGAAGGCCGGTCAGCCTCGCCAGCCGCTCCATGTCCAGCCGCGCGATGGCCTGGGTGTTCTGCGGCTTCGCCTGGACGCGCGGCCTGGCCTCCGGGACCGCGGCCAGCTTCGTCTCCACGAAGAGGTTCGCGGTCCCCGCGATGATCAGCGCCACGAGGGCGATGAACACCAGGTTGACCGTCCAGAAGTACTTTCGAAAGAAGGTTTCCATGAGCCGCCTTGGGGGTTCCTGAGCAAGGCCGGTGCCAGCGCCGGCGCTTGGTGATCCGGGTCAACAACGGCCAAATAGGCGGATTTGTTCTGGAAATTTCGCAGAGGGGCGGCCAGGCGGGCAGGGCACGCGGGCGCGGCTTGCCAATTTGTCAAAGGCCCCCGGGACAGGCTGACGTGCTGTCAGGGCTCGTCGCCGCCGCCCTGCGCGCCGGGCTCGCGCTCGAGCTTGCGGTAGATGGTCCGCGCCGCGATGCCGAGCAGCCGGGCGGCCATGGTCTTGTCCCCCCGCGTGTGCCGCAGGGTCTCGTGGATCATCCGGCGCTCGATCTCCTCCATCGGCGTGCCGATGGGGATGACCACGTGCGCCGCCACCCCGCGCGGTCCGCTGACCACGGTCTCGGGCAGATCCCGCGGCTCGATCACCTCGCCCCGCGAGAGCACCACCGCGCGCTCCACCGCGTGCTCGAGCTCCCGCACGTTGCCCGGCCACGCGTAGCCCTCCATCGCGGCCAGCGCCTCGTTGGAGAAGCCGCGCAGGCTCTTGGCGTTCTTCTGCGCGAACCTCCGGAGGAAGACGTCCGCCAGCAGCGGGATGTCCTCGCGCCGAGAGGAGAGGGAGGGGATGCGGACCGAGACCACGTTGAGCCGGTAGTAGAGGTCCTCGCGGAAGCGGCCCTCTGCCACCTCGCGCTGGAGGTCCTTGTTGGTGGCCGCCACCACCCGCACGTCCACCTTCACCACCGCGGTCCCGCCGAGCCGCTCGATCTCGCCCTCCTGCAGCACCCGGAGCAGCTTCACCTGCGCCGAGAGCGGCATCTCGCCGATCTCGTCGAGGAAGAGGGTGCCCCCGTCCGCGCGCTCGAACCGCCCTTCGCGCCGGGCCACCGCGCCGGTGTACGCGCCCTTCTCCACGCCGAAGAGCTCCGCTTCGAGGATGCTCTCCGGCAACGCCGCGCAGTTGATCGCCACGAAGGCCGCGCGGGTCCTGGGCGAGTGCTCGTGGATGAAGCGCGCCGCCAGCTCCTTGCCCGTCCCCGATTCGCCGGTGAGCAGCACGGTCGCCGTCGCAGGTGCCGCCTGACGGAGCGTCTCCACGCAGGCGCGGAAAGCGGGGGACTGGCCGACCATCGCCCGGCTGGTGGAGCCCGGTCCGCCGAGCGCCTCGAGCTGCGCGCGCAGGTCCCGGTTCTCCGCCACCAGCGCCTGCTTCTCGAGCGCCTTCTGCACCGCCTTCACCAAAGAGTGCCGCTTCAGCGGCTTGGTGATGAAGTCGTACGCGCCCTCCTTCATCGCGGCGACCGCGGTCTCCACCGTGGCGTAGGCGGTCATCAGGACCACCTCCACGTCCGGCCGCATCGCGCGCGCGTGACGGAGCAGCTCCTGCCCGTCCATCACCGGCATCATCAGATCGGTCACCATCACCGCGACCTCGGGCCGGCGCAGAAGCTCCAGCGCCTCCTTCCCGTTGCCCGCCGCGAGCGTGGCGAGGCCCTCGCGCTGGAAGATGCGCGCCACCGACTCCTGATTGGCCCGGTCGTCGTCGACCACCAGGACCGTGGTCTGGCTCATGTTCAGGACCGCCTCCGAGGGCCGACGGAACGCGCGGCCGGGCGGGATCTTCCCCCAATTCGCCCATGCCCGCGCGGTGCTTTCCGGGCACATGTGCCTCTCCCGCCGCGGTCTGAGGGTT
>CAZCWA010000459.1:0-2404 GCA_964502265.1 uncultured Myxococcaceae bacterium
TGAGCGTGCGGAGCACCCCCGGCGAGGGCTCCACCTTCGAGGTCATCCTTCCCCGCGGAAGCGTCCACGTGAAGGAGCCGCTGACCGGAGAGCCGCCGCCGCCGGAGGCCCATCCCGGCCCGCGGGTGGACCTGGCGGAGGCCGTCTCCCTGGAGGCGGACCTGCAGCGCGAGGAGCTCATGCCGCCTGCGGCCGGTGCCCCCTCCCCTCTCGCCGTCGCCGTCGCGTCCGCCCCCGGCCGGGAGCTGGCCGGCGCCGTACGCTCGACCACGGCGAAGCAGACGGTGCTGGTGGTGGAGGACGATGAGGAGATCCGCACCTTCCTCTCGGAGCTGCTCGGCGATCGCTACCAGGTGCTCACCGCGTCGGACGGCGCCGAGGGGCTGGCGGTGGCGCGCGCGCGGCGTCCGGCGCTCGTCGTCTCGGACGTGATGATGCCGGTGATGTCGGGGCTCACGCTGCTGGCGGAGCTGCGCGCCTCGGCAGACACCGCGGACCTCCCGGTCATCCTCCTCACCGCGCGGCAGGAGCTGAGCTCGCGGGTGTCCGGCCTGGAGATCGGCGCCAGCGACTACATCTCCAAGCCCTTCTCCCCGCGAGAACTCCTGGCCCGGGTGGACACGCAGCTCCGCCTGCGCGAGGCCACCGCGCGCATCGCCCAGACGGAGCGCCTGGCGGCCACGAGCCTTCTGACCTCCGGCTTTGCCCACGAGGTGCGCAACCCGCTCAACGGGCTCATCAACTCGCTGGCGCCATTGCGCGAGGCGGTGAAGGAGCGGCCGGACCCGGTGCTGGCCTCGGCGATGATCGACGTGGTCGAGGAGTCCGTGGGGCGGGTGAAGCACCTCGCCGAGTCCCTGCTCGCGATGGTCCGCACCACCCCGGATCGGGTCCCGCTGGACGTGCCGGCGACGGTGCGCGCGGCGGTGAGGTCCCTGCAGTGGAAGGTGCCGGACGGGGTCACCATCGAGCAGTCGCACGCGGTGGAGCTGCCGGTGCTCGGAGACGCCGGGTCGCTCACGCAGGTGTGGATCAACCTGGTGGACAACGCGTTGCGCGCGGTGGGCCCGCGGGGGAGCGTCCGCCTGGGCGCACGCTCGGTGGGAGACGAGGTGATCGTCGAGGTTGGCGACGACGGCTGCGGCATGCCGCCGGAGGCGCTGGAGCGCGCGTTCGAGCCCTTCTACAGCACGCGGATGGCGGGCGAGGGCACGGGGCTCGGGCTGCCGTTGTGCCGGCGGATCGTCCTGCAGCATGGCGGCCAGATCGAAGTGCGGAGCGAGACGGGGCGCGGGACCTCGGTCACCGTGCGCCTGCCTGCGGTCGGCCCCGACGTGCCCCGCGTCAGCGGCTGATCGGGGCGCGCGCGGACCTCAGGCACCCCGACCGGACGGGCAGGCGCTGGCGGCGGAACGAAGGGGGCGTGGGGACCGTTTCGACGTAGATGGGGAAGCGAATCCTGATCGTGGACGACGATGCGGACTGGCGCGGGTTCCTCCGCATGTCGCTCGAGGACCTGGGCTACGAGCCGGTGGAGGCGCACGACGGCGAGCACGCGCTGGCGTTGATGGAGCGCGAGCGCTTCCCGGCGATCCTGCTCGACCTCAACATGCCCGGGGTGAGCGGACGCCAGGTGCTGGAGCGCCTGCCGAACCCGCCGCCACAGGTGGTGCTCCTCACCTCCGCGGACTCCGACACCGTGGGGGCGTCGATGAACTCCGGCGAGCCCTGCTACTACCTGCCCAAGGACGGGGCCACCGACTCGCTCTCGCTGATCCTCGACTCGCTGCACCTGTAGCCTTCGCGGCGACTACAGCGGCTCGATCACCAGACCTGCGTTGCCCCGCCGGCGGGTGTCCCCCGCGCGGTGGTCGATCCCGAAGCCCACGGTGGGTGCCAGCAGCACGTCCCGCGAGAAGAGGCGCACCGGCAGCTCCACCGCGAGGTTCCCCGTGCCCTGATGCTCGAGCGGATGCGCGCGCGCCCACAGCGGGCTGTAGACGGCCTCCAGCCGCACCGCCGCGCCGCTGCGACGGGTGGAGAGCGGAAAGCGCTGCACCCACTCCAGCCTCGGCCCCACGCCCGCGCTGTCCGGCGCGCGCGGAACGAAGCGGTACTGGGCGGTGAGCCCGGCGCCAATCGCCCACACCCGCCCGTCGATGCCGTCCAGGGAGAACAGGGGCAGCAGCAGCCCGCCGTGGATGTCGATGGTGTCGCGCCAGAGCGCTCCCTCGCGCCGGCGGTACGAGAGCCCGTAGCTCCGGCCGGTCGAGGTGAAGGGCCCGGTGCGCATCTGTGCGGGCGCACGGTGGGTGCTGCGGATCTGCACCAGCGCGATGTCCGCCCACGGCACCGTCGGCGCGCCGTCCCGCCAGCCGAGCACCGCGCTGAAGTCGAGCGCGCG
>CAZCWA010000459.1:2504-4478 GCA_964502265.1 uncultured Myxococcaceae bacterium
GCCCCGTTGGTGGCGAGCACGCGGAAGGCGTCGTGCACGACCCGGGACCGCTCCAGGGTGGACAGCTCCTTCTCCGTGTAGGGCCTGCGCGGCGCGGTGGACCACAGCCACTCGATCTCGATGAACTTGCTCAGCTCCTGGCGGGGACGGGACGCGTCCTCCCTCCGGAAGAGCTTCTGGCGAAAGCGCAGGAGCTCCTCGGCCGAAGGCGGGCGGACCTTCTCCCGGAGGATGCGGGCGTCCTCCACCGCAGCCACCGAGCGGCGCGCGCGGTCCGCGGCGTAGCGCTCGATCGCCACCTGCTCGTCCACCAGCCGCGCCCAGAGCGTGCGGTGGACGTGGCGGTGCTCGGGGCGGGTGCGCTCCAGCGACTCGTGCACCAGCGCGCCCACCCGCGTGTACGCCTCCAGACGCCTCTCCGGATCGGGGTCCTGCGCCCCGGAGAGCCACGCGTTGAGCTGGCGGCGCGACTCCCGGTCGAGCTTGGTGAGCAGCCGCCACAGCGTGGAGGGGCGCCCGCGATCCGCCTGCAGCGCGTGCTCGATGTCCGCCGGCTCGTGCTCCGGCGCCAGGGTGAGCAGCGGCACCTCCACCTTCGTCCCGTCCTCGAGGGTGACCGTCCGCCGCGTGCGCGCGAGCTCGTCGAGCACCACCGTCGGCATGGCCCACGGATAGCGGAAGGCGGTGGCCTCGGTCCCGAGCGCGGGCGCGAGCAGGAAGAGCAGCAGGGACGCGCAGTTGTCGGAGGCGAAGTAGTACGGGAGGTAGCCGCGCCGCTCGAGCTCCCACATCCGCTCCATCACCCGGACCCGCTCCTCGTGGGTGAGGTGGAGCTCGAAGCGCCGCAGGGTCCGCTGCTCCACCTCGAGGTACCGGTGCCGGAGCTGCGCCATCGTCGCGCGGCCGAAGGTGGACTGGTACCCGCCCATCGTCCCCTTGATGATGAACTGCAGGAACCCGTCGTTGCCGTCCACCACCGCGGCGATCTCGAAGACCTCCTGCGCGGAGGGCGGCCGCTCCTTCTTCCGGATGGGCTGCATCAGCATGTGCCCGAAGACGCTCTCCGGGTGCACCGCCGAAGGTTCGGCGAGGAGGATGTCGAAGCGCTCGAGGTCGTCCGGCGCGCTCCACGTGTCGAAGAGCGGGCACTCGCCCCGGGGCGGCAGCTCCGCGCCCAGACCGCGCAGCACTTCATCGAAGAACCGCGCCCGGGTGAGCTCCTGGCAGCGCAGGGAGTCGTCCACCGGGACCGCGTCCGGACGGAGCGCGTTGGCGGTGACGAAGAGCTCCTCGGCGAAGGTGAGCAGGTCGAGCTGCGCGTCGACCCGGCCGCGCTCGCGGCTGAAGGCCCAGCCGTAGAGGTTCAGCGGACCCCGGGGTCCGAAGAGCCCGTCCGTCCAGCCGGAGATGACGCGCCACCCGTCGGTGCGGCTGAAGCCGTGCGCGTCGTCCCACCGCTTCATCACCGCGTGCACCAGCGCCCGGCGACGCCACAGGATCTCGCGCTCCTCGGCGGTCAGCGTGCCGGTGCGGAAGCGGGCGCGCTCCTCCTCCTCGGGTTCGGTGAAGTCGTAGAGGACGAAGCGACCGTCGCTCCACTCGGGCAGCTCTTCCGATCCGTCTCCCATCCCGAACGCAGAGGGCGCGCCCTGGCGAAGGAGCGAGAGCCCTCCACCCGGGACGGTGCGAAGGACGGGTGGGAGCGCGAGCAGTCCGTCCGCGAGCGCCTGGCGCTCCAGCGGCGAAAAGGCCTCCGCGTCAGGTTCGAGGGTGATCCCGTGCCGGGCGAGCAGCGCCTCGGGCAGCTCCTGCGCGGGCACGAGGGCAGGAAGCGCCCACACCAGCAACAGGAGGGCGGCGCACAGGAGGAGCTCCTACTCCGGGATCGCGAGGTGGGCGTTCTCCAGCAGCCCGTCCGCGCCGGCGATCTCCAGGTACCGCTCCACGAAACGGATGGTCCGATGGCCGTCGAGC
>CAZCWA010000460.1:0-4456 GCA_964502265.1 uncultured Myxococcaceae bacterium
GGAGGATCTTCGCGTAGTGCTCGACGAGCTCCATCCGCAAGAGCGCCTGGGTGAGGTCGTCGCCGAGGGTGAGCACGCCGTTGCCGCCGAGGATCATCGCGTCGTAGAGCGCGGTGTACTGCTCGAGGATGCGCAGCCCGTCCGGGTCCTTCGGCATCTGCCGGCGGACGGTGGGGATCCGGTCGCCGAGCGAGACCACGATCTCCGGCATGGCGACGGGGGAGAGCTCGCGGCCCACCAGCCCGAAGGCGGTGGCGAAGGGCGGGTGTGCGTGGAGGACCGCGTTGACCTCGCGGCGCGTGCGGTAGGCGGCGAGGTGCAGCTCCAGCTCGCTGAAGGGCCTCTTCCTGCCTTCGAGCACGCGGCCCTGCATGTCCACCACCAGCAGCGAGGCGTCGTCCATGTCGCGCTTGGAGAGGGCGGTGCAGGTGATGAGCAGCCGGTCTCCCTTCAGCCGCACCGAGACGTTGCCGTCGTGGTTGGCGACCCAGCCCATCTCGTGAAGCCGCTTCGAGGTGGCCACCACCTGCGCGCGCAGCTTCGGCAGCGCCACGAACCCGCCGGTGCTCATCCCCGCCCGAGCTCCACCGCGTCCACGATCCCGACGATCAGCGACCGGATGGGCAGCGTCTTGTCCCCGAGGATCTGCCGCACGCCGCCGCCCTCGCGCATCACCAGCACGGTGTCACCGGGCCCCGCGCAGCTCTGGTGATCGACGGCGATGAAGCTTCGCCCCTGCGCCTGTCCGTGCTCGTCCAGCGGCTGGACCACGAGCAGCTTGCGGGCATGGAAGGCGGGGTGCTTCTCGCTGGCCACGACGGGTCCCAGCACGCGGCAGAGGTTCATGCGGAGACGTCCACGTCATCGACGATGCCCACGATGGCGCTGTCCACCGGGACGAAGGAGGGCGAGAGCGCCATGGCGGCCTCGCGGCTGCCCACGAGGTACACCAGCGTTCCGTGCGAGGCGGAGACGGTGTCCACCGCGACTTCCGGCGGACCGGCCGGCGCCCGGTGATGATCGAGCGGCTGGACCACGAGGAGTCGCTTTCCCTCGAGGCCTTCGTACTTCACCGTGGCCACCACGGTGCCGATCACCCGTCCCAGATACATGCGCGAGGCTTCTACTACATCGCCACGCCGACGATGAGGGGGATCTCCACCACCAGCTCCTCGCCCTCGAACGGGGCGAAGGTCATCCGGCGGGCGCGCGACTTGAGGCACTCCCCGAGCGCGCTGTCGTCCACCTCGCGCCGGTCGATGCTCGCGGCGGTCACCGCCCCCGAAGGCGCCACCGTGGCCCGGATGAAGAAGCGCGGCGCCCGGAGGTTCGGGTTCTTGCGCAGCTCGGACTCGATGCAGGCCTGGAACGCCCTCTGCGATGCCGCCACCACCTTGTGCATCTGCTCCGCCGAGAGCCCCTCGCCGGTCGTCACCTTCGTCGCCGTCGCCTCCACCGAAGTGGGCCTCACCCGCGGCCCCCGATCGCTGCGCGCCGTGTCCGCATAGAGCGCCGCCAGGTCCTCGCGGGGGGGAGCCTCTTCTCTGCTTGCCTTCTCCTCCGCGGGCGGCACGTCAGGCTTCGGCGCCGGCCGCCGCCTTCTCCGCTGAACGCTCTTCGCCGCGGCCTCGTCTCCGGACGGCGCCTCCCGTCCCAGCAGCGCATCGCCCAGCTCGGAGGATCCTTCGGCGACGAAGACCGGCTGTTCGACCTGATCCTCCGCTCCGCCCGACGCGCGCATCCCCGGCGGCGCCCGGTCCAGGCCCGTCAGCACGAGGGCGATCAGCGCCACCCCGCCTGCGCCCACGGCGATGAAGGCGGGGAGCTTCCAGCGCGGGTTGCGCCGGGTCACCCCCGCCTCGTGCATGAAGAACATCGTCGACTCGGCCGGCGCCGGAAGGCTCGAAGGATCGGGCGCGCCCAGCGCTGCGAACGGATCCGCTGCTTCCTCCTTCCGGACCGGAGGGGCCGGCGGTGAAGACGGAGCCGGAGCGCGGGGCGCGAAGAGGGCCTGGGCGAGCGCGGGAACCTCATGGGCGCGCTGCCAGTCCTCCATGCCCATCCGCCAGACGAACGACTGCGGGGTGACGTCTCCCGCGTGCACCCGCTGCAGCAGTCCGGGGAGGTCGAAGGGACCCACCTGGTGTCCGCGGACCATCGCGTACCACTCGGCCCGTGCGGCGGGTGGCTGCGCGCTCGGGCCGGTGATGGAGGTCAGGTGCCCGCAGTGCCGGCAGCGGATCCGGACGGTGCGCCCGCGGACCTTCTCGTCGGGGAGCGAGTACCGGTGCTGGCAGGCGTCACAGGAGAAATTCACGCGGTCACGAAGGGCAAGGGCCCATCGATGCTACCGCTCAAGTCGCTTGACCCGCCACAGAGCGTTCACTAAGGAGCCGCCGCGATGCCGGCCAAGGACCTCGGAACCAAGCACAGCTGCTTCAAGTGTCAGACGAAGTTCTACGACCTGAAGAAGCCGGACCCCATCTGTCCCAAGTGTGGCGCCGACCAGCGCGAGAGCCCGGCGAACAAGCCTGCCTCCGAAGGTCGCCGCAGCCGCCTCGCCACCCCGAAGGTGGTCGAGCCCGCCGAGCCGGAGAAGAGCGAGAATCTCCTCGGGGAGGACGACGAGGAGTTCGAGGACGAGGACGTCGAGTTCTCCGACGACGACGAGACGTAGCCGCCTCCCGTCGTCCCCTCACTTCCCCTGCGCGGTGCGGTTGAGCTGCTTCACGACCGCGCGGATGCGCGCGTAGAGCGCCTCCCCGATCGCCTGTTCGCCCCGGGGCCGCAGCCGCGGGGTCGTCCGATCCTGTGCCGGACGCGCCTTCTGCCCGTGCGCCTCCGCGCGCGGTCCTGCCGACGAACTTCCCGTACGCCTCTGAACGCCATTCACGGGCTGCCGTCGAAGCAAGACCGCGGCCAGCGCCCCCACGCCGACCCACGCCCGGAATCCAGCCACTTCCGCGCGCACGTGCGCCCGCAGGTGGGGCATCGGTGACGCGGGAGCTGCTTTTTTACCGCGTGCTGGACCCCTCCGGTTCACCTTGCTAATGGGGGCCGACGTACATCCCGGCGGGCGCGCCGGTGGAGGCCAGGTTGAAGGAGAAGCTGTTGGCGCTGGTCGAGTTGCAGAAGCTCGACCTGGAGGTGGCAAGCCTTCGGAAGTCCGGAGAGGTCTGGCCGAAGCAGATGGCGGAGCTCGAGCGGGAGCTGGCCGCGGCTCGGTCGGCAATGGAGGCGGAGCGGAGCCGGGCACAGGACGTCGAGCGGCAGAAGCTGACGCTCGAGCAGACCATCACCGAAGAGAAGGACAAGGTGAAGAAGTGGGAGCAGCGGCTCACCGAGCAGCGCTCCACCCGCGAGTATTCGGCCCTCGCCCGCGAGATCGACATCGCGAAGAAGGCGATCCTCACCAGCCAGGAGGAGGTCGTCGCCCTGGGCAAGCAGCTCGCCGAGGTGCGCGAGGCGGTGAAGGAGAAGGAGCAGGAGTTCACGGGCCAGCAGGCGAAGCTGGGCGAGCGGGTGAACGCCCTGCGCGCGCAGATGAGCGAGGGCGAGCAGAAGGTGGGCGCGCTGCTCGAGCGGCGTGAGGACGCGGCGAAGGCGGTGGATGCCACGCTGCTGCGCCGCTACGACACCGTGCGCAAGCGCCGGATGCCCGCCATGGTCTCGGTGGACGCGGGCAAGTGCACCGGGTGCAACATGCAGATCCCGCCGCAGCAGTACAACCTGCTGTGCGCTTCGCTCGGGACGGATGTGTGTCCCTCCTGCGGGCGGATCATCCACGCCCAGGAGGCCCTGGAGGGCCGTCCTCCGGCGACCTAGCCGAGATGACCACGGCGCGGCGGCGGAAGGCTTCCCCGGAAGCGGAAGCGGACGCGGAGCTGCTCCGGGCCATCGCGCGCGACGAGCCGCTCGAGCGGACCGCGGCGGTGCTGGGAGTCCCCCGGGCGGAGATCGCCGGGGCGCTGGAGAGGCTGGCGGCAGCGCTGGCCCCGCCGCGTGAGAAGGACCCTCTTCCGCCGGATGTCGGGCCCAGGGCTGAAGCGCCCGTGGGCATGTCCCGGATGCGCGTGTACTCGGACGGCGCGGCGCGCGGGAACCCGGGGCCGGCGGGGGCGGGCGCGGTGCTGGTGGATCCCGGGACCGGCGACATCGTCGAGCGGCTGGGGCGGTTCCTCGGCGTCCAGACCAACAACCATGCGGAGTACAGCGCGCTGCTGCTCGGGCTGGAGCGCGCGCGCGAGCTGGGCGTGGCGGAGGTCGAGGTCTTCGCCGACAGCGAGCTGATGATCCGGCAGTTGGAGGGCCGGTACCAGGTGAAGAGCCCCACGCTCCGGCCGCTCTACGAGAAGGCCCGGCTGCTGCTGAAGGGGTTCCGCCGGGTGAGGCTCGTCCACGTCCCGCGCGAAGAGAACCGGGACGCGGACGAGATGAGCAACCGCGCCATCGACGA
>CAZCWA010000461.1:0-4454 GCA_964502265.1 uncultured Myxococcaceae bacterium
GCTCCGGCTACCTGGCCATGCTCGGCAACGCGGCGATGCTCGCCGGTCTGCTCGGCACCGTGTCCGGTCTGATCAACTGCTTCGAGGCGGTGGCCCACGTGTCCCCGGCCGACAAGGCGACGATCCTCTCGGCCGGTATCGCAGAGGCGATGAACTGCACCGGCTTCGGTCTGCTGACCGCCATCCCGGCGCTGGTCGCCTTCTCCGTGATGATGGGCCGCACCCAGCACCTCATCAACGACATCAACGAGACCTCCGTCTCGGTGCTGAACCTCATCGTGGCCAACAAGGACAAGTTCAAGAACCTGAACGTGTCCGCTCCTCGCGACGAGGAGTAGGCCTCCCAGACGTCCTCCGGTTCGGTCTTCCGGCGCGTGGTCTCAACCGCCACGCGCCGGGAGATGCCCGGTAACCATCACACGTAGCCCTAGGAGTCCAAGATGGCCGGCGGCATGGACATTGGGAGTGGCGGCAAGGGTGGCAAGAAGCCGCTCGACACCGCGATCAACCTGGTCCCCTTCATTGACCTGATGGCGGTCTGCATCAGCTTCCTCATCATGACTGCGGTGTGGACGCAGATCGGCCGGCTCCAGGTGAGCCAGTCCGGCGGTCCCTCCGACGCGGAGCAGACGGAGCAGGATACGAAGACGATCCCGCTGACGCTGCTGATCACCGAGAAGGAGCTGAAGCTCACTGCCGGTGGCACCGCATTCGACCCCATCCCGCTGCTGTGGGAAGGGGACAACAACATGCTGAACCTCACCAAGTTGACGGAGCGCATCAAGGAGCTCAAGACGCAGCTCCCCGACCAGCAGAGCATCACGCTGCAGGCGGAGGACGGGGTTCGTTACGACGACCTGGTCCGCATCGTCGACGAGTGCATTGGCGCAGGGCTGCCGCAGGTGTCGGTGGCAGCGGCCATGGGCTAGCGGAACGGATACCCGACCATGATCAAGATTCCTGGCAAGCGGTACGGCAAGCGCCTTCAGCGGTCGATCATCTTTGGCGATGGTGCGCCGGGGAAGAAGACGGGGTTCGCGGACCTCCTCATCACCCCCCTGGTCGACATGTTCGTGATCATCCTGCTCTTCCTCATCGCGAACTTCTCCGCCACCGGCGAGATCCTCTCGATGCAGAAGGACATCCTCCTGCCCGAGGCGAAGAACGTGCAGGAGGTGGAGATGGTCCCGGTCATCCTGCTCTCGGAGCAGGAGATCGTCGTGGACGGCCAGAGCGTGGCCCGGCTCTCGGACCTGGACTCGGCGGAGTACCTCAACATCCCCGCCCTCGAGGAGAAGCTCCGCGAGATGAAGCGGAAGCACGAGGACCTGCACACCGCCGCGGGCGATGCGGACAGCTTCAAGGGCGACATCAACATCCAGGGCCACAAGGAAGTGAAGTTCCGCTACGTGAAGAAGGTGATGTTCTCCGCCGCGACCGCGGGCTTCGGAAACATCAACTTCGCGGTGCTGAGCAAGGGTGACGGCACCGAGGGCGCTCCGGCGGCCGCGGCGGCCACCGCCCCCGTCCCGTAACGCACGCAGTCACTTCGACACGGCTCGCCGCCCCGGTTCCCTTCAGAGGGGGCCGGGGCTTCGTTTTTTGGCGCGCGTCTGCTCCCTGCGCATGCGGCCGTGCCTGCCCTGCCGTCCGGCCGGTCGCGCGGGGCGGAGGAGGCCCCACCTTGAGAGGCACAGGAGGGCCTTCCAGATGGCGAGCGACAAGCAGGACCAGAAGCCGGAGATCCTGGAGAAGATGCGGCAGGAGCCGCTCAGCGAGGCGGAGGTGGACGAGCTGCGCGCTTCCGGCCGCGGCTTCGAGCGCGAGGCGCAGGACCCGCCCGAGGTGCGGCGGGCGCGGGGCGGAAACCCGAGCGGGGGGATGCGCGGGGACGAGGGGGTGGCCGCCCACACCGAGCGGATGCACCGGGCGGAGGAGGACGTGGAGAGCGTGGCGAGGCGGGCGCACGGCGGGAACGAGCAGCATGCCTCGCACCGGGCGCTGAACGCGCGCGAGGGTTCGGGGACGCGGACGGTGGCGGAGTCGAGCGACGAGTCGTCCATCGCCCGGCGGCGCGCGGAGGGCCGCTTCGAGACCGAGGGCGAGCGCACGCAGGTCGAGGAGGACTTCGGCGAGCGCGGGCTGCGGATGCCGGACCACGCGGACAACACCCACACCCCGTCGATCCTCGACCCGGAGGTGGAGTAGCCGGGCGGCCAGGGGAGGGGGCCCGGGCCGGGAGCGCCGCCGCCGTGCGCGGGTCGGATCTGGTATGGACGTGCGCCCATGGCCTCGCACCCGACCTCCTCCACCCCCACGCCGCCCCCCGTCACCCCGGGTGGGGCGGTTGCGCTCGCGCTCAAGGGCCTGCTGATGGGCACCGCGGACATCATCCCCGGCGTCTCCGGCGGCACGGTGGCGTTGATCGTCGGCGTCTACGGCCGGCTGCTCGACGGCATCCGCGCCTTCACCCCGTCCACGGTGCTCGCGCTCCTGCGGGCGCTGCCGGGCCTGTGGAGCGCACAGAAGCGTCCGGCGCTGGTGGCGGCGGCGAAGGCGCTGCACCTCGACTTCCTGGTGCCGCTGGGCGCCGGCGTGGCGAGCGCCATCCTGGTCGCGGCGAAGTTCATCCCCGCGCTGCTCGAGGCCTACCCCGCGCAGATGAACGCGCTGTTCTTCGGGTTGATCCTCGCCTCGGTGTGGGTGCCGTGGAGCCGGATGCCGAAGCGCGGGGCGCAGCACCTGCTGATGATGGTGGCGGCGGGCGTGGCCGCCTTCTGGCTGGTGGGCCTGCCGGTGATGGGGGGCGGCGAGTCCTCGCTCGGCTTCGTCTTCATCAGCGGCGCCATCGCCATCTGCGCGATGATTCTCCCCGGCGTGTCCGGCTCCTACATGCTCAAGGCGATGGGCCAGTACGAGTACATCCTCAACGCGCTCAACGCGCGGGACCTGCTGGTCATCGGCGTGTTCCTCGCCGGCATCACCGTGGGCATCACGCTCTTCGCGCGGGTGGTGGGGTGGCTCCTGCGCCGCTACGAGGCGATGACCCTGGCCACGCTCACCGGCCTGATGATCGGCTCCTTGCGCTCGGTGTGGCCCTTCCGCGCGCTGCAGCCGGACGGACGCTCGACGCTCTTCTGGCCCCAGACGATCGGCGCGGTGGAGGTCACCGTGCTCGGCCTGGTGGTGCTGGGGGTGGCGATCGTCGCCGGCCTCATCATCGCCGACCGGAAGCTGGGCGGCGCCGCAGCCACCGCGCCCGTGGGCACCGGTGGAACGACCGCCGGGACAGGGCAGCCGTAGCGCTCGGCCTGCCGGAAGCTTCCGTCGCCCCGCGGGGGCGCGGGCGTTACCTTCCCCCCATGATGGGTCCAGACACGGAGCGCGTCGTCCGCGAGGCGGCGCCGAGGCTGAAGGTCTTCCCCCTGCCCTCGGTGGTGCTCCTGCCGGGGACCGCGGTGCCGCTGCACATCTTCGAGCCGCGCTACCGGGCGCTGCTGAAGGACTGCCTCGCCGGAGACCGGGTGATGGCGCTGGCGGACCTGCAGCCCGGCTGGGAGGACAACTACGCCGGCCGGCCTGCGCTGCGGCCCGTGGCGTGCGCGGGCGTGGTGGCGTGGGACGAGACGCTGCCGGACGGGCGGATGAACATCATCCTCCAGGGGGTCTCGCGGGTGCGGGTGGTGCAGGAGCTGGAGAACGACAAGCTCTACCGCGAGGTGGTGGCCGAGCCGTGGGAGGACCCCGCCTACGAGGGGCCGCTGGAGGAGCTGGTGCGCCGGGCGGTGCTGGAGGTCGCGGGGAGGCTGGACGGAGAGGTGGCGGACACGCTGATGCAGCTTGCCACGCGTGCCGAGGGCGGGATGCTGGCGGACGCGGTGGCGGCGGCGATCGTGACGGACGTCGAGGCGCGGCAGGGCGTGCTGGCGGAGCTGGACCCGGGCAAGCGGCTGGAGCACGTGCTCGACGCGGTGCAGGACGTGATCGCCCGGATGGGCGCGGCGGCGCCGGGCGGGCTGTTGAACTGACCGTGCCCCGGCCGCGCGCCGGCGACTGGCGGTGCGTCGGGGGCGGGATAAGACCGTGCGCGTGAACAGCATCGGGAGGTGCCGTTGAGACTCGTCCGGCTCGCCAGCGCGAGCGTCAACACCACCGTGGGCGCGCCGAAGGCCAACGTGGACCGCGCCATCGCGCTCGCCCGAGAGGTGGCGGCGGACGGGGTGACGGTGGCCGCGCTCCAGGAGCAGCTCATCGGCGGCTATCCGCCGGAGGACCTCGTGCTCTGGCAGGGGTTCGTGGAGTCGCAGTGGTCGGAGCTGCTCCGCTTCGCGCGGGAGACGGCTTCGTTGCGGTGCGTCTTCGTGCTCGGGCTCACCGTGCTGCACGAGGGCCGGCGGCTGAACTGCGCGGCGGTGGTGGCGGGCGGCGCGGTGCGAGGGCTCGTCCCCAAGGAG
>CAZCWA010000462.1:0-4433 GCA_964502265.1 uncultured Myxococcaceae bacterium
TGCTCGACTGGCTGGCGAGCGGGAAGAGCATCGAGGACGTGCTGCAGGAGTACCCACAGCTCGAGCGCAAGGACGTGCTCGCGTGCATCGCCTACGCCGCGGAGCTCACGCGGGCCGTGCGCGCGCGCGCTGGCACGCCGGCGTTGTAGGACGCGGCCATGGGCTTGCTGGACCAGATGATGATTGCGGCACGCGCGATGGTGAGCCGGTACGCGCGCTACGAGTCGGACGAACGTGCGCTCGTGTTGACGCAGGAGCTGCTGGGGAAGGCGGCGGCCGCGGGCATCGAGAGCGTGTCGGAGTTGAAGGGCGCGCGGGTGGCGGTCGCTGAATCCGCCCTCGACCTCCACTTCCAGCGGGAGGACGGCCTCGAGGTGCACGCGCAGCTCGAGCCGACGCTTCTGGAAGTGTGGTCCGATCGCGTCCGGGTCTCCGCGCGCGTCCCCGGCGGCATCCGGGCCGGACATCAGAACGCGGTGAAGTCGTTCTTCGTCGGGTTCCTCGACCGTGCCCTGGGCCTGGTGAAGGACCAGCTCAAGGCGGTGCCCGGCCTCGAGCTGGACGGCGAGCTGCTCGTCTACGAGCGCGCGCTCGGGCAGCCGCTTCCGCTCGTCGCGATCCTGGGGATCGACGCCGCGAGGTCCCGCACCTTCCCGCTGCGCATCCGGAACAAGGAGCTGGTCGTGCAACTCGGAGACGCCGTGCCTCGGGGCGCATCCATCGACGTGGCGGCGCTGGCGACGCTCCTCATGCGCGGCTGAGCGAACGAGCGTCAGTCCGTGCTGCCGCGCGAGTTCACGTAGTCCCACACCGGCTGCAGGTTCCGGATGCTTGTCCCTCCACCTCGAATCACTGCCGGAGCGGGGGCGAACGACCAGGTCCCCATGTTGTTGATCAAGGTCAGGGGCAACTTCCTCTCCACAGCGAGATCGCAGAGCTGGGTCGCGTCCGCGAGGGCAGCGACGAGGCGCGGGCGGGCCTTCTCAGGGTCCAGGTACACGCCCCCCCAGGGCAGGCGCAGGTGCATCCGGACGTTGCCCGACACCCGCGTCACGTACAGCGCGTAGCTGTTCATGCCGTAACCCGTGTGGCCGACCAGGACGTACGACCGCAGCTGCGGAATCCCCAGCGTGTAGGGCAGCCCGGTCACCTGCAGGTTGCGCGTGTTCTCGCTTCCCCAAAGCCCGTCGTCCACCTGGACCAGGTCGTAGCGAACCGGGCACGGCGCTTCGATCAGCCTCTGGAACCAATCTTCGAACGCGGTGGCCTCGGGGTTTTCCGCCCGCCGCGCTGGGGGGCTCGACACGATCAGCTGCTTCCCGTCGCGCAGGAGCAGGTATGGGACTTCGTTCATCGTGACGATGATTTCGGCTTTACCGGCGAAGCGCGCCACTGCCTGCACGACGGCATCGTGCTCGAACGCTTTCGACAGCTCCCGCTGTACGAGAGCCGGGCTGCCCTTCACGTTGACGTGCAGCAACCGCACACGCTTGTGCTCCTCCAGCCCGACGGCCTCCACCGCACCGCTGCCGTGAGCGGCGAGGACTGCGTTCAGATCCTTCACCCATTCCGCCATGTCCATGGTCCCTCCTTTCCGTTTCTCGTCGATCACGCATGCCGCGTGGGCCTGAAGCCCTGCCGGAGCCGCTCCATCCGCTGGCGGAGGGCGAGGATCCGCGACCGCTCGCACAGCTCGCCACCGGTCCGCGCCGACAGCTCCCCGATCAGCGCATCGGCAGACTTCAGGACGCTCGGGATCAGCATCCCGGTCATGGGCGGCCAGCGCGTGCGGAGGAGCCACGGCTCGATCCGCTCCACCGCGTCATCCAACTGCACGAGCGTTCTTTTCCCCTCCACGGCCTCCGGATTCGATTCCGGAACGTACGGGCGACGCACGCCCAGCTCGACGCGCTCCTTCGTGTAGTCGTCGCGCCAGACGCCGTCGTCCTGGAGGTACGCGCGGTAGACCCACGGCTGCGCCCCGGCGGGGAGGGTGGCGCCCGGCGGCGGATCGAGCGTGAACCACGCGCAGCGCCCGCTGGTGGAGACGCGGACGACCGTGCCCGGCAACGCGCCGCCGCGCCGGAACATGGTCAGCCCATCCCCCATCGCGGGCGGCACGAAGGCCTCAGAGCCCACGGATGAGGGCCTCCGCGATGTCGGTCCGCTCCCAGGAGAAGCCTCCGTCCGCCTCCGGGGCGCGCCCGAAGTGCCCGTATGCCGCGGTCCTCGCGTAGATGGGCCGAAGCAGCCCGAGGCGCTCGCGGATGGCCTTCGGTCGCAGATCCGCGACGTGGCGGATCGCCCGGCCGATCGCGTGATCGCTCTCGGGGGACGTGCCGAAGGTGTTGACCGCGATGGAGACCGGCTCCGCCACCCCGATGGCGTACGCGAGCTGCACGAGGCACCTGTCCGCCATCCCGGAGGCGACCACGTTCTTCGCCAGCCACCGGGCCGCATAGGCCGCCGAACGATCGACCTTCGTCGCGTCCTTCCCGGAGAAGGCGCCCCCGCCGTGCGGGACCGCGCCGCCGTAGGTGTCCACGACGATCTTCCGCCCGGTGAGGCCCGTGTCCGCGGCGGGCCCGCCCTTCTCGAACGAGCCCGAGGGGTTGATGTGCAGCGCCGTCGCCGGCGTCACCCAGCCCTCCGGCATCGCCTCCCGGATGACCTGCCGGACGAGGGCCGGCAGCTCCGCGAAGCCGGGCGCATGCTGCTGGGAGACGACGATGGCGGAGACGCCCACCGGCACCTGGCCTCTGTAGCTCACCGTCACCTGCGACTTCGCATCCGGCCCCAGCCGCCGCTCGCCCGCCTTCCGGATCGTGGCGAGGCGCTCGACGAGCCGGTGGGCGTACTGCAACGCCGCGGGCATCAGCTCCGGCGTCTCGTCGCTCGCGTACCCGAACATCATCCCCTGGTCGCCGGCGCCTTCGTCCTCGCGGCCCACGGCCTCATCGATCTCCGCAGACTGCGCGCCGATGAGGATCTCCGGTGCGCCCGGATTCCACTCGAAGCCGGGCGTCGCGTAGCCGATGTCGCGCACCGCGCGCGCCACGCAGCCGGCGACGTCCAGCGCCTCCACCGCCACCCGTCCCACCTCGCCGGCCACGATGCAGCGCCGGGCGGTGACCAGCGTCTCGACGGCCGCGCGAGCGGTCGGCTCCAGCCGCAGGCACGCGTCGAGCACCTCGTCCGAGATCCGATCCGCGACCTTGTCCGGGTGCCCCTCCGAGACCGACTCGCTGGTGAACTGCCACGTTGCCTCTTTGTCGATCCCCGCGATGTTCACGTGCGCTTTCCCTCCTCCCGCCGTCAGCGGCGAGCGACCACGGTAGCGGCGGGACGGACATCGCTCGAACGGAGAACGGCATGTCCGTGTCGCGGGTAGAAGGCGGCCCATGCTTCGGACTCCACCTGACAGGCCATCGCAGCCGCCCTCCACCGCAGCCAGCTCCCGGTGCGCCGTGTTCCCCTTCGGCCCGGACGCGGGCGTCGTCTTCGAGCTGAGGAGCGGTGAGCGCAACGCGCAGTGGGACCTGCTGGTGGAGGACATGGGCGGCAGCGCCACCGACTACCTGCTCGTCTCCGCGTTCTGCGAGGGCCGCGCCGTGGAGACGAACCTCGCCGAACACGAACGCCTGGGGGCGCTGCTCTCGAAGGATGCGGAGCACGTCTGGCATGCGATCGGCGGGGCGGAGGATGGGGACCCGACGAGCGGGGATCCCATGTGGCTTGCCATCGGGATCTCGCGGCAGCGGGGTCTTGAGCTCGGACGCGCGTTCGGCCAGAGCGCGGTCCTTCATGGGCGGGTCGGGCAGCAGGTGGAGCGCCTGCTCTGCGAAGACGTGGAGGTGCCGCGATGAAGCTTCACGACAGGGCGACCGGTCCGGAGACCTTCCTCGAACGGATCCGCCTGCTCGCGTCGGCGATGGACGCTCTGCCGGGGGTGACCGCCTCGCTGGCAGTGGGACCGCCGGCGACCGGGGAGACGATCGCCGAGATGGTTCCGGAGGACTTCTACGAGGACCCCGACGGTCCCCGGCCGTTTCCGGAGGCGCTGCTTCGCTGGGCGCGCGTCTTCGATGGCCTGCGCTTCACCTGGAAGAGTACGGCGCGCAGCAAGGTGGGCGCGGCTACCGGCGGGCTGCGCATCGCCACCCTCGCGGAGCTTCAGGCGACGAAGACCTGTGGCATCGCGGAGGGCGAGCTGGCCTGGCCGTGGCTACCAGACGTCGAGGATGTCCATGTCGTCTTCGTGGGAGAGGAGCTGCAGCTGTATGCCCGTGGCACGGGGTACGTGCTCACCGACCTGGTGGATCCCGTCGACCTGCTCAACGCCGCGCTCGACCGGTTCTGCCTCTCCGTCTGGATCCTCTCGCAGGTGCAGCACCGCCAGAACCTGAACGACTGACGAGGACGAAGAAGAGCTG
>CAZCWA010000463.1:0-4403 GCA_964502265.1 uncultured Myxococcaceae bacterium
CGCGAGGGCTCGGGCACACCGCGGCCGGTGCGTGGGTGGCGGGGTTCTGGGGCGGGATCCTCGCCGGGCGGCTCGTGCTGGGCCTTGTGGTCGAGCGGTTGGGGCAGGTGCGCGTTTTGCGCCTCTCCACCGTGGGCGCGCTCCTCTCCGCTGTGCTCTTCGCATTGCCCGGCGTGACGTGGACCGCGTTCGCCCTTCCGCTGTTGGCGTTCTCGCTGGCGGGCATCTACCCCGGGCTGATGGCCGAGACCCCGCGCCGCGTGGGCGAGCACGCAGCGCCGCACGCCGTCGGCTTCCAGGTCAGCGCCGCCACCGCCGGCGTCGCCGTCGTCCCCGCCATCGCCGGCGTCGTCGGCGGCCGCTTCGGACTCGACGCCATCCCCCTCATCCTCGCCACCTGCGCCGCCGCCGTGCTGCTCCTCCACGAGCGCCTCGTCGCGCTCGCGGATCGACGCGCGAACTGAAGTCGTCGGGAAACATCGCGGCCCCTGTACGGTGGAAGGAGCATGCACCGAGAGATTGCGCCGGCGAGATCCCTCCTCTTCACGCTCGCCCTGGTGGCGCTGGCCGGCTGCGATTGCGGCTCGGTGAAGCCGGTGGAGACCTTCCTCGCCGCCGCTCCTACCGAGCTCTCCTTCGGCTGGGTCCGGGTCGATGGCGAAGGCGAGGCGTCGTTCCAGCTCCAGAACCCGGGGCGAACTCCGGCGACCGCCGCGCTCGAGGTGGAGGGCGACGCGTTCACCATGGCGGTGGAGACGATCTCGCTCGAGCCCCTGTCCGAGGCCACGGTCGCGGTGGTCTTCCGCCCGCTGACGGCGGGCGAGCACGCAGGCAGGGTGAAGCTCGTGGCGGGCAGTTGGAGGGGAGAGGTCCGTCTTCTCGGACGGGCGCGGGCCTGTGCAGAGAGCCTCGGCTGCGGAACCCAGCAGCTCGATCCCGCCACCGGGCAGTGCACCTTCGTCTCCGGCTGCGACGACGGGAACGCGTGCACCGCCGATCGCTGCAACGCGGCCTCGGGCGCGTGCGTCCACGCGGACATCTCAGACAGATGTCCTGCGCCGGAGGAGGCCTGCCGCATCGCCGCGTGCGATCCCGAAGTGGGCTGCGTGGCGATCGACGCGCCGGATGGCACCGCCTGCGGAGCGGGCTGCGAAGCCGGCACCTGCCATGCGGGCGCCTGCGTGTCCACCTTCTGCGACGACGCGAACGCCTGCACCCTCGACACCTGCGACGTGGACTCGGGTCAGTGCCTGCACACCGCGGCGCGCTCGTGTGACGACGACAACGCCTGCACCGCCGATCGCTGCGACGCGCTGACCGGCGCGTGCGTGCACGAGGACGCCGCCTCCGCCTGCCCGGACGTGGCGGCCGAGTGCCACGCCCCGAGCTGCGATCCGGTGATCGGCTGCACCTCGGCGCCGGTGGCGGATGGAACGTCGTGCGGAGGGGGATGCGGTGCGGGGGCCTGCTCGAACGGCGTGTGCGTGCCGAGCGTCTGCGACGACGCCAACGCGTGCACCCGCGATCACTGCGAGGACAGCGGCGCCACCTGCTGGCACGAGGACATCGAGCCGCTGTGCGTTCCCGCCAACGAGTGCATGGAGGCCCATTGCGATCCCGCGCAGGGCTGCATCCAGACGCCGATGCCGGAGGGAAGCAACTGCGGCTCGGGATGCGGGGCGGGCCAATGCGTGTCGGGCGCGTGCGTCTCGCGCCAGTGCGACGACCAGAACGCGTGTACGCGGGACTCGTGCAACGCCGCGTTGGACGAGTGCGTCCACGAGGACATGTCCTCGCAGTGCCCGGGCGCGAGGAACTCCTGCCTGCAGACCTGCGACCCGGCCATCGGCTGCGTGCAGACGCCGTTGGAGGACGGTCATCCCTGCGGCGTCGCCACCTGCCTGGTGAGCCCCGAGTGCCGCAGCGGCCAGTGCATCGCAACGCCTGCGCCGGCCGCGGGAGCCTGTGGATGCGACGAGACGCTGGCGTCGCCCCCGCGGATCGCCTCCTTCGGTGGACACACCTGCCGGATCACGCCGGCAGGGGATGTCGAGTGCTGGGGCATGAACGTGCTGGGCCGGTTGGGAACGGGGGACACCACGCCGAGTCCGGTGCCGGTCGCGGTGCCGGGGCTGAGCGACGTCGAGGGGGTGGCCGTTCACGGCGGCGGCTCCTACGCGTGGCAGGCGGACGGGGGCTCGTACTGGTGGGGACAGACCGTGCCCCAGGCCAACGGGAGCGCCCTCGCCGAGCACAGCCCGGTCGCCATCCCCGGCTTCTCCCGCGTGCGCGAGGGCGCGACCTCCGGCAGCGGGGTCTTCACCACCTGCCTGTGGGCGGAGGACGGGATCTGGTGCACCGGCGGCAACGATTACGGCCAGCACGGGAACGGCTCGGTCACGTTCGGGTGGGGGTTCTCCAGCGTGTGGAGGAAGGTCCCCCTCGAGGGCGTGCAGGCCGCATCCTTCTTCGCCGGATCGATGTGCGCCGTACTTCCGGATCTCGGCCTTCGCTGCTGGGGCCAGAACCGATTCGGAAGCCTGGGCCTCGGACCGGCCACGCACAGCAACATCGCCCGCCCCACCGCTGCCCGCACCGAGGACGGTGGCTTCCTTCGCGGCGTCGTCGAGGTCAGCACCGCAGCGCCCACCTGCGTCCGAACGATGTACGGAGAGATCTACTGCGCGGGCGAGGTGCACAACGCCCCGGTGCCCGTCCTCCCCTGGGACCCCGCCATCAGCGGGCCGAGCGCCGTCTTCACCAGCCCGTGGTTCACGCGGATGCCCATCAATGGGTGCGCGCAGCAGGTGTCTTCAGGCTGGAGCACCGCCTGCGTGACCCTTGCGGGAGGTACCGTCGAGTGCTTCGGCGAGAACGGCTACGGCCGGCTTGGCGATCCCGATGCCGGCGTCACCTGGAGCAACGCCTCGGGCCTTACCGGCGTCACCGAGGTGAGCGTGGGCCGGGTATTCACCTGCGCGGCGCTCGACGACGGCGGCTTCCGGTGCTGGGGCAGCCAGCAGCCGACCCACACCCCGGGCCCCTTCATGGGCGTGCTCGGAGATGGCACCGGCCAGAGCCGCTGGACGCCGTGAACGGGGCCGCCGGGGTGGCCTCGCTACCGCCCGTCCGGATCCCAGTCGGAGATGTCGTACTCGGGCTCGGGCGGCAGGTCCGGGTGGGACTTCTTCTTCGCCGACGACTTCTTCGGCTCCGGCTTGCGCTCCGTGCGCTCGGCCCGATCGCTGCGCTCGGTGCGCTCACTCCGCTCTTCTGGTTCACCCGGCGGGTCCTCGCCAGGCGGAGCGAGCTGCTCGTCGTCGGGCAGTGAGATCCCCTCGTTGTAGTCCTCCTGCTGCACGCGCATTGAAGGCTCGCGCGCCCGCGCAGGCTCCTCGGGCGATGCGAAGCGGGTCCGGCCCGAGTCGTCGGTGCGCGGCGTGGGGATCTCCTCCGGCACCGGCACCGGTTCCACTGGAACGTGGCCCGGCGCCGGCTGCTCCTCGCTGATGAAGATGTCGTCGTTGATCGGGCGAGGGCGCTCGGGGACGAAGTCCGGCTCGATGTTCGCCTCGCGCAGCTCGTTCCAGCGTTCGGTGCAGCGCTGGTGCGTGGTCTGGCACGCCTCGATGCAGCGATAGAGCTGCGACTGCGTCCGCCGGCTGGTGCCGAAGTCCATCGTGCAGTCGTCGCGGCAGGCGGCGTTCTGCTCGTTGCAGGCGGTGGCCGTCCCCGACTGCGCGCCAGCAGGAAGCGAGACGAGCAGCACGAGGAGCAACGCCGAGGAGAGGGACACGCGGTGGACCATGCGCAGGGAAGGGTATCGCCCCCTTCGCCCCTTGTCGCTCGCGAGGGCCGCGGCCTCGACGATGGGACCGCGGTGTTCCGGTTGCGCGCGACCGCTAGAATGCGATGCCCGCACGTTGTTCAGCTCGCGCACCCGGAGTCTGCATGTCCCTCCCCAGCTACGTTCAGTTCATTGGCCCGTTGCTCGAGTACCTCGGCGAGAAGCGCGAGCCCGTCCGCACCCGCGTCGTCTACGGGGAGCTGGCGGACAGGCTGGGCCTCTCGGAGGCGGAACGCGCGGAGCTTCTCCCGAGCGGGATACAGCCTGTCTTCCAGAACCGCATCGGCTGGGCGCACGACGCGCTGAAGCGGGCCGGGCTCTCCAGCTCTCCCGCCCGCGACGCGTGGCTGCTCACCGAAGGCGGACGGAACCTGCTCGCCACGTACGCCGGGAAGCTCCCCGAGGCCGAGATCGATCGGATCGGTAGCGAGGGCCGGGAGCAGTCCCTGAAGTCGATGGGCGGCGGCGCTGAGGGGCTTCAGGCGGCAGCTTCGGCAGTCACCGCGCACGCGGATCCCAGGAGCCCACGCGAGCTCATCGACGAGGCGCTCGATCA
>CAZCWA010000464.1:0-4390 GCA_964502265.1 uncultured Myxococcaceae bacterium
CGTGCTGGGCGCCGGAGGGCAGGTGCCAGCAGGGCGCGCCGCAGACGAAGGCCACCGTGGTGGAGGCGCGCGGGCCCGAGGCGTCCTTCGAGGTCTCGGGGCTCGAGGCCGGGCAGTACCTCCTCATCGCGCTGCGCGACGTGAACGCCAACGACAAGGAGGACGGGGGCGACTGGGCAGGGCACGCCGCCGCGCCGGATGGCAGCCCGAGGATCGTGAAGCCAGGCGAGCGGGTGGAGGTCGCGCTCTCGGTGGTCGGACAGCCGGCGCCGCCTGTGGCCGAGGCGCCTGCGTTCGCGCCGCCGAAGGCGCCGGGGAAGGGCGGGCTCTCGGGCATCTACCTGGGCGTGAAGCGATCGCTGGTGGCGCCGGGGCCGGGGAGCTTCGTGCAGCAGGGCATCACCTGGACGCCCGAGCAGGACTGGATCACCTTCTTCCCCGACGGGCGCGTGTACGCGGCGCTGCCGCCGGAGGGGCTGGGCGTGCCCTTCGACTGGGCGAACTGCGGCGACAACCACGTGTGGTGCCCGACCTACCAGGTGAGCGGGAAGCAGGTGCGCGTGTCGTGGCCGGAGGGCTTCGTGAAGCGCTTCTCGCGGCAGAAGGACGGCGCGCTCCGGCACGAGGGCGTGGACTTCATCCCGCTCGCGCCGCTCGATGGTCTGGTGCTCGAGGGCCGCTACCAGTCGGTGGGCAACGAGTACCGCCGCGGCTTCATCGTCTTCGCGAAGGACGGCACCTTCGAGGACCGGGGCTTCGCGAAGGAGCTGGACTTCGCACCGGGCGGACGCGCGGGCGGCAGCGGCCGGTACAGCATCCGGCGCAACACGCTGGAGCTGCGGTACTCGGATGGGGCGGTGGCGCGCACCAGCGTGTACGCGCTGCCGGATCAGGCGAAGAGCGCGCGGCCGAAGGTGCTCTACGTCCGCGCGTGGGACTACCACCTGGTGGGCGCCGACTGAGAGCGGCGCGCGGGGCTCAGCCGTTCTGCCCGTCTTCCGGCGTGACCGTCCGCTCGTTCCAGCCGCCCCCGAGCGCCCGGTACAGCGTGGCCACGTTGGCCAGCCGCGCGAGCTGCGCGTTGATGAGCTGCTGCTGCGCCGTGTAGAGGTCCCGCTGCGCGGTGAGCAGGGTGACGTAGCGATCGAGCCCGGAGCGGTAGCGCTGCTCGGCGAGCGCGAAGCGGCGCTCCTCGGCCTCCACGCGGCTGCGGTGGGCCTCGAGCTGCGCGTCGATGGCGCGGCGGGTGGCGAGCGCGTCGGACACCTCGCGGAAGGCGGCCTGGATCGCCCGCTCGTAGCGCGCGACCTCGATCTGCTTGCTCACCTCGGCCACGTCGAGGCTTGCCCTCAGCGCGCCGCCCCGGAAGAGCGGGAGGTTGAGCCGCGGGATGAAGCTCCACGTCAGCGCGCCGGTGCTGAACAGGCCGCTCAGCTCGGTGCTGGAGACGCCGCCGGACGCGGTGAGGCTGATGCTGGGGAAGAAGGCCGCGCGCGCCGCCCCGATGGAGGCGTTGGCGCCCTGCAGCGCGTGCTCGGCGGCGAGGATGTCCGGGCGCCGGGTGAGCAGCTCCGAGGGCAGCCCCGCCGGCAGGTCCGACTTCACCACCGAGGCCTCGAGGGGCTTCGGCTCGGGCAGGTCCTCCGGCAGCGCACCGCCGAGCAGGAAGGTCAGCGCGTGCAGCGCCTGCGCGTGCTGCTGCGCGTAGGTGGCGAGGTTCACCCGCGCGGTCTCCACCTGGCTCTGGGAGGTGCGCAGGTCGAGCTCGGAGGCGGTGCCCACCTCGAAGGCGCGGGTGGTGACCGTGAAGGACTCCTCCACCGCCTTCAGGGTCTGCTGCGCGAGCACGAGCTGCTCGGCCAGGGCGCGCTCCTGGTAGTGCGCGGTGGCCACCTGCGCCACCAGCGCGAGGTGTGTGCCGCGGCGGGCCTCCTGGGTGGCGAACCAGTCGTGCAGGGCCTGCTCGCTCAACGACCGCACCCGGCCGAAGAGGTCCAGCTCCCACGCGGTGGCGCCGAGGGTCACCGAGTACTGCTCGGTGGGCGCGAACTGGCTGCTGGGCAGGGACGCCGGCAGCTCCTGGTACGTCGCCTGCGCAGAGGCGGCGAAGGCCGGGTAGAGCGGGGCGCGCTGGATCCGGTAGAGCGCCTGCACCCGCTCCACGTTCAGCGCCGCCACGCGGAGGTCGCGGTTCTGCTCGAGCGCCCGCGCCACCAGCGCCTGCAGCCGGTCGTCCCCGAAGACGTCGCGCCAGCCGAGGTCGGCGGTCAGCGTCTCGCTCTCGTCGGATGCGCCCGGTTCCGCGGTCGCGGGATACCCGGCGGCCACCGGGAGGTCGGGCTGGACGTAGGCCGGCTTGAGCGTGCAGCCGGACACCCCGAGCGCGCCCGCGCTCCCGAGCACCACCGCCAGCGCGACCGTGCGGCGGCTCTTCTTGATGGGGCTAACCATGGGCCGCTCCTCCGAGGACGGGCTCGAGGGGTTCCGACGGCGCGGCCGGGGTGGGCGGCGCGGCCTTCCGCTTGAAGAGACCGAGGATGACCACGAAGAAGATCGGCACGAAGAGCACGGCGAGGAAGGTGCCGGAGATCATCCCGCCGATGACGCCGAGGCCGATCGCGTTCTGGCCACCCGCGCCCGCGCCGCTGGAGATGGCCAGCGGCACCACGCCGAGGATGAACGCGAGCGAGGTCATGAGGATGGGCCGCAGGCGCATGCGCGCGGCCTCCATCGTGGCCTCGATGAGCCCCTTGCCCTGGTCGCGCAGGTCGCGGGCGAACTCGACGATGAGGATCGCGTTCTTCGCCGACAGGCCGATGGTGGTGAGCAGACCGACCTGGAAGTAGACGTCGTTGCGCAGCCCGAAGAGGAAGGCGGCGGTGAGCGCGCCCACCACGCCGAGCGGGACCACCAGCATCACCGAGAACGGGACCGACCAGCTCTCGTAGAGCGCGGCGAGGCAGAGGAAGATCACCAGCAGCGAGAGCGCGTAGAGCAGGGGCGCCTGCGAGCCGGAGAGGCGCTCCTCGTAGGACAGGCCCGTCCACTCGATGCCGTAGCCCGGGGGGAGCTGCCCGGTCAGCCGCTCGATGGCGGCCATCGCCTCACCGGTGGAGGCGCCCGGCGCGGCCTCGCCCTGGATGAGCACCGAGGCGACGCCGTTGAAGCGCTCGAGCCTGGGCGAGCCGTAGATCCACCGGCCGGTGGCGAAGGAGGTGAAGGGCACCATCTCGCCCGTCTTGTTGCGCGCGTACCAGCGCCCGAGGTCCTCGGGCTGCATCCGGAACGGGGCGTCCGCCTGCACGTAGACGCGCTTCACGCGGCCCCGGTCGACGAAGTCGTTCACGTAGGTGCCGCCCCACGCGGAGGCGAGCGTCTGGTTCACCGAGGAGAGCGGGAGCCCGAGCGCGGCGGCCTTCTCCTGGTCGATGTCGATCTTGAACTGGGCGGTGTCCTCGAGGCCGGCGGGGCGCACCCGCTGCATCGTCTTCTCCTGCGCGGCGAGCCCGAGGAGCTGGTTGCGCGCGTCCATCAGCGCGTCGTGGCCCTGGGCGCCGCGGTCCTGGAGCTGGAACTCGAAGCCGGTGGCGGTGCCGAGCTCGGACACGGCGGGCGGGGTGAAGGCGAAGGCCATCGCCCCCTTCATCTGCGCGAAGTGACGCGAGGCCCGCTGCGCGACCGCCTGCGCCTTGAGCTCCTTGCCCGGGCGGTCCGACCAGTCCTTGAGGCCGATGAAGGCGATGCCGTTGCTCTGCGCGCGGCCGCCGAAGTTGAAGCCGCTGATGGTCATCACCGAGTCCACCGCGTCCTTCTCGTGCTCGAGGAAGTAGTTGGTGACCTCCTCCATGATCGCGCGGGTCTGCTCCATGGTGGAGCCCGGCGGCAGGGAGACCATCGCGTTGAGGCGGCCCTGGTCCTCGTCCGGGAGGAAGGCGGTGGGCAGCCGCAGGAAGAGCAGGCCCATCACCGCCACGATCGCGGCGTAGACGAGCATCGAGCGGCCGCGGCGGTTCAGCATCTTCCCGACGATCCCGCCGTAGACGTCCGCGCCGCGCTCGTAGGAGCGGTTGAACCAGCCGAAGAAGCCCTTCTTCTCGCCGTGGTGGAGGGGCTTGAGCAGCGTGGCGCACAGCGCGGGGGTGAGGGTCATCGCCACCAGCAGCGAGAGCGCCATGGCGGAGACGATGGTGATGGAGAACTGCCGGTAGATGACGCCGACGGAGCCGCCGAAGAACGCCATCGGCACGAACACCGCGGAGAGCACGGTGGTCACGCCCAGCAGCGCGCCGGTGATCTGCCCCATCGACTTGCGGGTGGCCTCGAGCGGGGAGAGTCCCTCCTCGGCCATCACGCGCTCCACGTTCTCGACCACCACGATGGCGTCGTCGAC
>CAZCWA010000465.1:0-4382 GCA_964502265.1 uncultured Myxococcaceae bacterium
GTGCAGCTCGTGGCGCACTTCACGCCGCAGGGGTCGGGCGCTTCCGTCGCCACGCTCGCGATCCGCGTCCGCGATGCGCGCGGAGAGCGGGTGGAGCACCTCGCGCTCGAGGGGACGGGTTTGCCGCCGGAAGGGCTGGACCGTCATCAGGCCGTGATGAACGCGCCCGCTCACTTCGACCTCGGGCGCGTGCCCTTCGTCGAGGCGCTCGGTGAGCGGGGCCAGGCCGCGAAGAGCCGTGTGCTGCACGTCATCAACGCCGGCGGTGTGGACTCGCGGTTCTCGCTCGACGCTGTGACCGTCGAGGCGCTCGACGAGGGCACGCAGCGCGACGAACTGACGGTGGTGCCGCGGTCGTGGGACGCGGGCATCCGGGCAGGGGACTTGCTCCCGGTCCTGCTTACCGTCACGCCCGCGTCGCTCGGCGCGAAGACGTGGCGGGTCACCTTCCACGCCCGGGAGGACGAGGTGGCGCCGCTCGTCGTTCATCTCACCGCCGAGGTCGCGGTGCCCGGCCACTGCCGGCTCTACGTGCCCGAGTCGCTGGACCTCGGCGTGGTCTCGCCGCCGAAGCCGCGTTCCGGCGAACTCGTGCTGCGGAACCTCGGACAATCACCGGATGAGGCGTGCGTGGTGTGGGGCTTCCACTTCGAGCCGACACCGTCGGGGTTCGAGGTGGTGGATGCCGATGACGCGATCCTCCTCGAGGCCGGGCAAGAGCGAGCGGTGACGGTGAAGACGCGCCCGCTTCCGCAAGGAACGTTCGAGGCGACGCTGCGGTTCCGAACCACGTCGGCAGAGCGGCCGCTGGTGGCCGTGCCGGTCGTCGTTCGCGTGCCGCGGGAGAGCTGTCTGGTGATCTCGCCGGACGAGCTCGACTTCGGCACGGCGAGCACCGGCTGCAACGCGCAGGCGCAGAGCTTCCACCTCTACAACGCTTGCTCCGAACCCTTCAGCCTGCGCGGTTACCGGATGGCGGCTCCCGCGGGGCAGCCGGCCGGAGGACCGGACTGTGCAGGCACGCAGCCCTGCCCGGAGTTCACGCTCATGCAGGCGCCGCCGGTGCCGCCGGGTGGGCTCGTGCTGCAGCCGGGTGCGCCTCCCCTCACGTTCTTCGTTCGCTACCGGCCCATCGATTTCGGCTCGGACACCGGCGCCGTCGCACTGGAGCTGGACGTCGGAGAGGGCGAGCCGCCCATCACCTACGTCGTCGGGCTGAAGGGGCGGGCGGACTCGTTCGGCGAGACCCTGGACGCGTTCACGCAGCACACGCCCTCGAAGCTGGACCTGCTGCTCGTGCTCGACAGCTCCCCGGCGATGACGGCACACGAGGCGAACACCGCGCGCAACCTGCAGGGCATCGCTGCGGCGCTGGGCGATCCCTGGCGCTTCGACGCGCGCGTGGCGGTGGTGACCGGAGATCCGGCGGATGGGCTCGGGTTCCGGACAGGTCCGCTTCACCCCGCGCCGGTGCTGGGGAGCGGGATGACGGACTTCGTCGCGCAGTTCGCGCAGAAGGTGGACGTGGGTCGCATGGGTTCGAGCGCGCAGTCGTGTCTCGGTCGCGCGGCAGACGTGCTCTCCGCGCCGCAGAACGCGGGCGAGGGACTGCTGAGGCCCGGTGTACCGCTCACGGTGGTCTGCCTCTTCGGCGCGCCCGACAGCAGCGGCGGCACCGCAGAGGACCACGTCACGGCGCTGCTGACCGCCAGCGGCAAGACGCCCGCCACGCTCTCGGTGACCGCGCTCGGCCCGGTGGGGCCTCAGTGCGGCGGTGACACCGGCCTCTTCGCGGAGCTCTCGTCGTCGCCCTTCGCGTACGTGGACGAGATCTGCACCGCCGACATCCGCCCGCAGCCTGGGCCGTTCTACAGCGTAAGGAGCCGGTTCCCCCTGACCTCGGTGCCGCGGAGCGCGAACGCGATCACCGTGTATGTGGAGGGGGTGCCCACGCCGCCGGTGCTCTCCGACGGCAGTACCGTCTGGACGTACGACGCAGTGGGCATTGCCGTTGTCTTCGAGCCGCAGCACGTGCCGCTGCCGGGAGCGACCGTGGAGATCCACTACCCGCTCTCCTGCCACTGACGGCGCCGGCACGGGACGCAGAGGCGGCTACACCGGGACGCGGGCGGAGAGCTCCTCGAGCGACGTGGCGCAGCTCTCTGCTCGCGACCGGAAGCCAGCGGATAGGTGCGGCGCCTCGAGCACCCGGGCCCAGTAGCCGAGTGCCGCGTCCGCCGCGCTCCGCCAGACGTCGAGCGTCTCGGCGGTGGGTGGGGGAGGGCTCCACGGGCGGTCCACGACCTGGGTGGCCCGCGGCGCGAAGGCCATCGGCAGCATGTCGTAGACCGGAGCCAGCGCCAGGCGCCCGTCGTGCGCCGTGAAGAAGGAGAGGTTGCCGCCGTGCCGGTCGGTGTTGCCGATGAGGCTGCCGAAGACGTCGAGCCAGCGGACCTGGCGGGCGTCCTCCGCCGACAGCCGTCCTTGCCCCTGCAGCGCCGCCGCCACGCGAGACCAGTTGCCGCCCACCCCCGTCCACTCGTTGTCCGCCGCGGCGAGCGAGACCACTCCGCGCCGGCCCCTGGGACCCACGCGATCGAACCGCTCGACCTCCATGAAGCGGAACGCGCCCTGCGCGATGAGGCGAGCCCTCGCCGCCGGGACCGCCATCGCGTGCAGGTGCTCGAGCGCCATCGCCTCACACACGAGCAAGTCCCGCCAGCGCTCCGCGGCCTCTCCGGAGTCCTCGCCCACGTACTTCACCAGCACGTGGTGCCCCTCGCACCAGGCGGCGAACTTCGGCTGCTCACCGCCCGCAGACGAGCCGGCCTCTCCTGACGCCGCGCGCCGGGCCAGCTCCGGGTAATCCGCGCTCGTCACCGGCTCCAGCGCAGACGAAAGCCAGCGGTCCATCGATTCGCTGCCGAGCACGAGATCCCCCGGGCAGTCCTCTCCGCGCCGCAGCAGCGCGACCAGCATGTGGTCGCCGCTCCAGTCGTTCGTCCGCTCCGGCAGCCCGAGGTCGCCGTGGCGCGAGGTGAACATCCGCCCGAGGAAACCCTGCGGCGCCATGTCCGCCACGAAGGGGGGCAGACCCTCGAAGAGCGAACCTTCCTCCTCCACCTCCGGCCGCGACAGCCAGTGACCGCCGTTGCCGAGCAGGTGGAGCGTGCCGAAGGCAGTGGGTCGTCCCTCTTCGTCGATTCGCCAGGTGGGATGGCGACCCCCCAGCTCGCGAAGCTCCCGCAGGCGCCCATACCGGGCGGCGCGTCCCCGGCCCATGCGGACGATCTCGTTCCGGGCACCCTTGAGCCAGCGGGAGATTGTCGGCTGGCTGACACCGCAAGCGTCGCGCAGTTGGTTGGCGCTCGCAGCCCCGCCCAGGGCGTCGAAGGCCTTCCTGAGAGCGTTCGTGAATGGCGGGTGAATAGAGTCCGTGGGCATGTTGAGCCCCCTGTTCAGAGGGAACAGTCCACACGATGCATCCCAATGTGAATAGAAATCAAGCGGTCGCGAACGCCTTGGCGAACGCGGCGTCTACGGCAGCCGTCCGAGCACGCTCCGGTGCAGCGGCTCGTACCTCGCTCCGCCCGGTCCGGTGTGGCTCTGGAAGAGCACCAGCTCCGTCACCGGGAGCGGCACCCCGGCGGCATCAGCCCCTGCACCCGGCAGCGCCTCCTCCAGCACCGGCACGCAGGCGGCCAGCTCGCGGTCGCCCCGCATGTCCCTCGCGCGCGCCAGCGTCAGGTGGGGGCTGTACGTCCGCGTCTCCGGCGCGTGTCCGAGCCCCTCGAAGGCCCGCTCCACGTCCGCGTGCAGCGCCCGAAGCGCTTCCAGCGCGCCCTCCCGTCCCGCCACGCCCGCCCAGAGCACCCGGGGCCTCGCCCGCGCGCCGAATGTGCCGCCGCCCTCCAGCCGGAACGTCCGGGCCGCGTGCCCCTCCACCGCACGGTCCAGCGCGGCGATGGACTCGCTCACGCGCCCGTCATCGACCGACCCGAGGAACACCACGGTCAGGTGCAGGTTCTCCACCGGCACCCACTTCGACCGCGGCGAGAGCGCACGCAGCCGGGGCAGCACCTCGTCCACCGCGCGGCGCACCGCGTCTCCCGCATCGATCCCGACGAAGAGCCGCGGCATCCGGTGGCGGTCCGGCTAGTACGCCTTGGAGAACACCAGCGCGCCGGGGGACTCGCGGCCGCACACGATGCAGGAGCCCTTCTCCTGCTTGAGGTCGAAGGGCCGGTTGCGCGAGGTGACCTGCGTCTCCGCCTTGATCTGCGCCTCGCACTTCGCGTCGCCGCACCAGTGGGCGATGAGGAAGCCATCGTCCGCCTTCGCCTTGAGCTCGTCGTAGGAGCCGACCTCGAAGGTGTGGGCGT
>CAZCWA010000466.1:0-3098 GCA_964502265.1 uncultured Myxococcaceae bacterium
CAGGCGATCGAGCAGGGTGCGCGCGGGGGGCCACATGCGGCGCATCGTACGCGCTCGGCGAGGGCAGGCCGAGGGGCACGAACCACGGCGGAGGTGGTAGGTTGCCCGCCGATCCGATGATTCAGATGTTCCACGTCACCAAGGCGTATCCGGGGGATGCGCCCGCGCTGACCGACATCAACCTGCACGTGGAGAAGGGCGAGTTCGTCTTCCTCACCGGTCCGTCCGGTGCGGGGAAGTCCACGCTGCTCAAGCTCCTCTTCCTCGCCGAGCGGCCCACCCGGGGCCAGGTGCTGGTGGGCGGCCGGAACATCGCGCGGCTGCGGGAGAGCGGGATCCCCTACCTGCGCCGCAACATCGGGGTGGTGTTCCAGGACTTCAAGCTGCTGCCGCGGCGGAGCGTGGCGGACAACGTGGCCTTCACCCTCGACGTGCTGGGGACGCCGCGCGCAGAGGTGCGGAAGCGGGTGCTGGCGATGCTCCGGAAGGTGGGGCTCGAGCACAAGGCGGACGTGCTGCCGCCGCGGCTCTCCGGCGGCGAGCAGCAGCGGGTGGTGATCGCGCGGGCGCTGGTGAACGACCCGGCGATCCTGCTGGCGGACGAGCCCACCGGGAACCTGGATCCGCAGCTCACCGTGGAGGTGATGGACCTGCTGTGCGACGTGAACGTGCGCGGCACCACGGTGGTCGTGGCCACGCACGACAAGTCGCTGCTGGAGCGCTACCAGAAGCGCACGGTGCGGCTCGAGCGCGGCTGCATCATCGGCGACGAGGACGGGATGAAGGCCGCGCGCCGGATGACGGCGGCGGGCTGACGGATGCGCGCGTTCGCGAAGCTCACGTACTTCGGCCGCTCGGCGCTGCTGGGCATGCGGCACTCGCCGTTCGTGCACCTGGTGGCGGTGAGCACGCTCGCCATCGCGCTGTTCACCACCGGCCTCGCGCGCGGGACGCTGAGGGTGGTGGAGGGCCTGCGCGACGCGCTGGGGACCGAGGTGGAGGTGACGGTCTACCTCCAGGACGCGCTCTCGCAGGCGGACGGCGAGGCCCTGGCGAAGGAGCTGACGGACACCCTGGGCGAAGGCAGCGGGGCGCAGTGGATCTCGCCCGCGCAGGCGATGGACAGGCTCGCCGCGGAGCTCGGGGACGAGCTGTCGGATGCGTTGGACGGGCTGCCCGAGAACCCGCTGCCGCCGTCGATCGAGCTGCGCGTGCCGGAGGCCTGGCAGGCGCCGGAGAAGCTCGCCTCGCTCGCGGGGGAGCTGCGCGCGCGGCCCGAGGTGGCGGCGGTGGACTACGGCGAGGCGGCGGTGGAGCGGCTGGCGTCGCTGTCGCAGGCGCTGCGCATCGGCGGCGGGGTGGCGTTCCTGGTGATCGTGGCGGCGACGATCATCATCACCTCGGCCACGCTGCAGCTCGCGATCTACGCGCGGCGCGAGGAGATCGAGATCCAGAAGCTGGTGGGCGCGACCAACCGCTTCGTGAAGACCCCCTTCCTCATCGAGGGCCTCTTCCAGGGCGTGGCGGGCGCGGTGCTGGCGGTCGGAGGTCTGTGGCTCTTCGCGCGGTTCGGGGCGCCGGAGCTGTCCGGGACGCTGGGCTTTCTCTCCGGCCCGTCGCGGGAGCTGTCGTGGCTGACGGCGCAGGGCGCGGCCGAGCTCTTCGGCGTGGGCGTGCTGCTCGGGCTGTGCGGCAGCTTCGTCGCCGTGGGCAGGTTCCTCCGCGTATGAGCCCCGGCGCGCGCCGCTTCGGGGGGATCGCGGCGGCGTGCTTCGGGGGGGTCGTGTTCCTGTGGGGGCAGGCCGCGCGCGCGGTGGACCCGATGGAGGAGGGGCTGGCGGTGCAGGACCGGCTCCTGCTCGAGCGGGCGGCACTGGCGACCCTGAAGGATCAGCGCGCGGGCGTGCTGGAGCTGATCGACGTGCTGCACGCGCGCGGACGTGCCTCGGCGCAGCGGTCGAAGGCGCTCGAGCGGGAGCTGCAGGCGCTGCAGGTGCAGAAGGCCCGGGTGGCGAAGCAGGCGGCGCTGGCCCAGCGGCTGGTGGATGCGCAGGTCGAGGAGCTGAAGCCGCGGCTGCGGGTGATGGACCGCCTCCACCGCAGGGGCAGGCTCGAGGTGCTCCTGTCCGCGGGTGACTTCGCCTCGCTGGTGTGGAGGCAGCGGGCGCTGACGGCGCTGGTGGAGCGGGACGTGCGGCTGCTGGGCGAGACCCGCGCGGCGCAGGCCTTCCAGGCGCGCACCGAGGCGCTCCTCGGGCGCGTGGAGCAGACGCAGTCGCAGCGGGCGGAGCTGCTCGAGCAGGAGCGGGCGCTGGCGCACGCCCAGATGGACATCCTCTCCTCCCTGCTCCGCCGGATCGGCGCGGACGCGCAGCTCGCGTCGCGGGTGGTGCGCGAGCTCGAGCTGACCGAGCGGCGCCTGGCGCGGATGGTGGAGGTGGTGGAGACCGACGTCGTCGACAGGGGCTTCGGGCGATTGCGCGGACGGCTGCCGTGGCCCACCCGCGGGATCATCGAGGTCGCCTTCGGGCAGGTGCTCAACCCGCGCTTCAACACCGTGACCTTCCAGAAGGGGCTCGACCTGCGCGCGCCGGCCGGCGAGCCGGTCCGTGCGGTCGCTTCAGGGCGCGTCGTCTACGCGGGCTGGATGAAGGGCTACGGCAACCTGCTCATCGTCGACCACGGCGGCGGCTACCACACGGTGATGGCGCACCTCGCCGGCTTCCTCCGCGCGGTGGGGGACGACGTGCTCACCGGAGACGAGCTGGCGAGGGTGGGGGACTCCGGCTCGCACAAGGGCGCGTACCTCTACTTCGAGCTGCGCAAGAACGGCATCGCGCTGGACCCGAAGGCCTGGCTCGAGGCGCCGGAGGACTGAGGCCGGGAGGGCGCGGGGCGGCTGCGTGTGGGATGGAAGCAGTGCCTCACACACATTTCGCAGACCCGCATGCTCCGGCGGCAGGCCCGCATGCTCCGGCGGCAGGCCCACATGCCCCGGCGGCAGGCCCGCATGCTCCGGCGGCAGGCCCGCATGCCCCGGCGGCAGGCCCGCATGCTCCGGCGGCAGGCCCGCATGCTCCGGCGGCAGGCCCGCATGC
>CAZCWA010000466.1:3198-4365 GCA_964502265.1 uncultured Myxococcaceae bacterium
CAGGCCCGCATGCTCCGGCGGCAGGCCCGCATGCTCCGGCGGCAGGCCCGCATGCTCCGGCGGCAGACCCGCATGCTCCGGCGGCAGACCCGCATGCTCTGGCGGGAGAGGCACAGGAGGCGTACTTCCGGGCGGCCGCGGCTCACGCAGCGCGTTACGCTCCGCTTCATGGCCGTCCACGTGCTCCCCACACTTCAGAAGGGTCTGCGCACCTACCTGTCCCTGCGCGGCGTGCGCTCGGAGACGGTGAGGGCGGCCGGACATGCGCTGCACCACTACGCGCTGGAGGGGACGGGGAAGGGCCCGCCGGTGGTGCTGGTGCACGGGCTCGGCGGCAGCGCCAACGGCTTCTACAAGGTGCTCTTCGGCCTCGCGCAGAGGTTCTCGCGCGTCTTCGCGCCCGACCTGCCGGGCAACGGGTTCTCGCCGCTTCCCCAGGACGGCAAGGGGCTGGGCGCGCGGCGGCAGCTCGAGGTGCTCGACGCGTACCTGCAGGACGTGGTGCGCGCGCCGGTGTTCCTCGTCGGCAACTCGCTCGGGGGCGCGATGTCGATCACGCTCACGCACGAGAGGCCGCAGCGCGTGGCGGCGCTGGGGCTCGTCTCGCCCGCCGGCGCGAAGGTCGCCCGCGAGCGGTTCGAGGCGCTGCGCAGCTCGCTCGCGGTGAAGAACACGGAGGACGCGAAGGCGCTGACGCGGCGGCTGTTCCACCGCACGCCGATGGGCACGCTGCTGCTGGCGGCGGACATGTACCGGATGTACGCCGCGCCGTCGGTGCAGGCGGTGCTCGAGGAGATGCGGGAGGCGGACTCGGTGGAGGCCGAGTGCCTGCGCTGCCTGCGCGTGCCCACCGTCCTCATCTGGGGGAAGAGCGAGCGGCTGCTCCCCTACGAAAGCGTGCACTACTTCCGCGAGCACCTCCCCGCGCACGCGGAGGTCCACGAGGTCGAAGGGTTCGGACACGTTCCGCAGATGGAGCGGCCGGCCGAGCTCGTTCGCCTGCTCAACGGCTTCGCGGACCGCGCCGGGCTCTGAAGCCGCGTTATCATCGCCGCGATGAGACCCGCGCTCGCGTTCACACTGACCCTCTCGCTGGCGCTGGGCTTCACGGTCCCCGCGTCCGCGCAGCAGTCGCAAGGCAACACGCCGCGGGAAGCGGAGACGTAC
>CAZCWA010000467.1:0-4361 GCA_964502265.1 uncultured Myxococcaceae bacterium
ACAAGAACGACTTCGTCCAGGTGGACACCACCGACATCCTCTTCATCTGCGCGGGCACCTTCTCGGATCTGCAGGAGGGCAGCCCGGGCGATCAGCAGACGCGGCCCATCGGCTTCGGCGCGGACGGGGTGAAGGAGGCGCACAAGCGGATCGGGGTGAAGCAGCTCGTGGACTACGGGATGCTGGCGGAGTTCCTCGGGCGGCTGCCGGTGATGGTGCACCTGGACAGGCTCGACGAGCCGGACCTGGTGCGGATCATGACCGAGCCGCCGGACGCCATCACCCGCGAGTACAAGGAGCTGCTCCAGATCGATCGGGTGGAGCTGAAGTTCGCCCGCCCTGCGCTGAGGGAGATCGCCCGCTACGCGCTGGACAAGGGGCTGGGCGCCCGTGGGCTGCGCGCCATCGTCGAGCACGTGATGGCCGAGGTGATGTTCGAGGCGCCGGAGCTGGGCGAGCGCACCGTCAGCGTGGACGAGGGCCTGGTGAAGCGCCGCCTCAAGGAGTCCGAGGTGCCGGTGCACTGAAGGGTGCAGTGAAGGGTGCACCGGAGGGTGGGTCACGCCCGGCCCGGCCGCCTGCCCCAGAGGCGGCGGGCCAATCGTTTGAGCGCAAAAGATAAGCACACGAGGGCTGTACGCGCGGCGTCCGGCTGCGTAGGGTGCGCGGCCATGACTTCGGCGATCGCGATCCAGCGGACGACCGCGCCCCGGACCCGTCCGGGCGACGGGGAGCTCGGCTTCGGCCGGCACTTCACCGACCACATGTTCCAGATGGATTACGATCCGGAACGTGGCTGGCACGCGCCGCGGATCTTGCCCTACGGCCCGCTTTCAGTGGATCCGTCCGCCTGCGGCCTCCACTACGGCCAGACCATCTTCGAAGGCCTGAAGGCCTTCCCGGACAAGGACGGCAACGTCGCGGTCTTCCGGATGAACGACCACCTCGCGCGGCTGAACGAGAGCGCGCGGCGGCTGTGCATCCCGCCCCTGGACGCGAAGGTGCTGGCGCAGGGCATCCAGGCGCTGCTGGAGCTCGACGCGGACTGGATGCCGAAGGGCGAGGGGACCAGCCTCTACCTGCGGCCCATGGTGTTCGCGACCGAGGCCTTCCTCGGGGTGCGCCCGTCGAAGACGTACACCTTCCTCACCTTCATCTCGCCGGTGGCCAACTACTACTCGGCCGGCGCGGGCCCGGTGCGGATCTGGGTGGAGCAGAAGCGGATCCGCGCGGCCCCCGGTGGCCTCGGCTCCGCGAAGACCGGCGCCAACTACGCGGCCTCGCTGATGGCGGCGGAGGAGGCCAAGGCGCGCGGCTACGCGCAGGTCCTCTGGCTCGACGCGACCGAGCACAGGTGGGTGGAGGAGGTGGGCACCATGAACCTCTTCGCGGTGATCGGCGACGAGGTGGTGACCCCGCCCCTGGACGACACCCTGCTGGCCGGCGTCACCCGGATGTCCGTGCTGGCGCTGCTGCGCGATTGGGGCGTGAAGGTCTCCGAGCGCCGCGTCTCGATCGACGAGCTGCGCGCGGCCCAGGCCAACGGGACCCTGCGCGAGATCTTCGGCACCGGCACCGCCGCGGTGATCTCGCCGGTGGGCGAGCTCGGGTTCGAAGAGGGCCCGATGACCATCGGCGACGGCAGCGTGGGCGAGCTGTCCACGCGGCTGCGCGCGGAGATCACCGGCATCCAGTACGGCCGCGTCCCCGACCGCTTCGGCTGGATGAGCGGCGTCGCCACGCTCGGTCAGGTGGCCTAGCCCCGAAGCTCAGTGCGCGGCGAGGGAGGCGCTCCACCAGAGCGTCTCCGGATCGCCGAAGAGGTCGCCGGATGGGAGGCGGCCCACGCGCCAGGAGCCGCCGGCGAGCTCCTCCTCGAGCTGATCCGGAGCCCACCGCGCCAGGCCCGAGAAGACCAGCGCGCCTTCGGGCGCCGGCTCATCGGACGCAAGCGCCACCCACCGCACGTCGTCCCCGGCAGCGTCCCGCCAGAGGGCGATGCGCGCGCCCGGGACCGGTCCGCCGAAGCGGTGCCCATCGGCCGGCGAAGGGCGATTGAGGATGATGCCCTCGGTGTGCTCCGGGCCGTGCTCGAGGATCAGCACCACGGTCTTGTCGAACAGGGCGTCCGTCCCTCCCGCCCGCGCGACGAGCAGCGCGCCCGCCCGGGGCTGCAACGGAGGCCCCGCCACCGTGCGCCAGAGCGCGGCGGCGAGCCCGAGCGCCACGGCGCCGCAGACCAGCCACGCGGCGACGAGGCGAAGCGGGGGCTTCACTTCGTCTCGAGGGCCAGCGCGGCGGCGCGAAGCTGCTGCTGGGCCTGCGCGTCCTGGAGGAGCTCGAGCACCGCGTCGTGCCGCAGCAGCATCCGGTGGTCGCCGCTCTGGATGGACGACTTCGCCGCGCGGTCCTGCACCGCCTTCTGGAAGCGCGGGTCCTTCGACAGCGCCTGGAAGGACTCGTTCTGGCGGAGCTGGCGCTGCCTCTTCGGATCGGACGCGGCGCGGGCGACGGCGGCGAAGTCCCTCAGCGAGGAGAAGTGCGTCAGCTCGAAGAGGTTGTACCGGCGCGCGAGCTCGAAGGAGACGGAGCCCTTCGGCGTCACCCCCAGCTTCTTTCCCGCCACCGTCACGTTGTCCTCCACGAAGGCCAGCGCGCACAGGAGCACGAAGGCGATCGCCGCCACCTTGGTCGCCCCGAGCACGAAGCCCAGCGCGCGGTCGAGCGAGCGGGACTCGGGATCGCGCCCGGCGAGGATGCGCTTGAGCACGGCGGTGAAGATCACCCGGCACACCACCAGGGTGACGATGAACACCAGCACCGTGGCGGCGATGAGCCCCAGGCCCTGCGGCATGTTCCGGAACTCGCCCGCCAGCAGCGGCCCGAGGAAGCGCCCGCCCGGATACGCCGCCACGTACGCCACCACCAGCGCGACGAGGTTGGCGATCTGCTTCGACGCGCCGCTCACCGCGCCGATCAGCGCGAAGAGGAGCACCAGGGAGAGGAGGATGAGGTCGAGGGTCACGGTGCGCGCCTACTTGATCCGGAAGGACGCGGTGCCTTTGCGGCGCTGCTCCTCGAAGTTCTTGTCCTCCGCCTCCTTCAGCCGCTCCTTGTAGAGCGCGTTCTGCGGCTCGAAGGTGAGCGCCATCTTGAGGTTGCGCTCCGCGGAGGCGAACCGGCCCGCGGCGATGTCCGCCACGGCGGTCGCGTAGAACTGGCGGCCCTTGGGGGTGGTGCCGATCTGCTCGGCCTGGGCCTTCTGCTTCTCCGCCCGCGCCTCGGTCTCGCTGGCCTCGGTGAAGCGCAGCCGCGCCGCGCGGTCGGGGCCGGTCACGTCCGCGAGGTACCGGGGCCGGCGCACGTCGTCGCGCAGCACGGCGTAGGCCTCGGTGACGCGCTTGTAGACCTCGTGGACGGCGTTCCTGAACCCAGAGGGCGGCAGGTGGAAGAAGCGGTCCGGGTGCCAGGTGCGGCTGGCCTGGTGGAAGGCGCGCTTGATCTCGCGCAGCCCCGCCGTCTTCTCCAGGCCCAGAAGCTCGTAGTAGTCGAGCGCGTCCAGCGAGGTGGCCAGCCGGTGCAAGGACGCCAGCTCCTCGCGGGAGAGCAGCCCGCCGCCCGGAGCGCCCGGAGCGTTGGGCGGGGCAGCGCGCGCAGTCGGCGCGGGGAGAGGCGCCACCGGCGGGATGAGGGGGGCCACGCGGGGCACCAGCGGCTCGACGGCCGGGGGACCAGAGGGGCGGGGCGGCGAGGGGCGGTCCGGCATGTGTGGGCCTCGAAGGATCAGGGCAGCGCGGGCATTCCCGTGACCCGGGTCTTGTCGTGCGCGGCGAGCGCGGTCTCCCGGTTGGCGGCGATGGAGCGCTGGATGTCCGCCTCGCTGAGGCCGGAGGAGACGCTGAGCGTGGTGGACGCCCGCTGGCCGCTCTCCTTGTCGAGCGCCGACACGTTGAGGATGCCGTCCGAGTTCAGCTCGAAGGTCACGTCGATCTTCGCCTCGCCGCGGAAGCCGACGCGGAAGCCGGTGAACTCGAACTCGCCGAGCAGCTCGCAGCCGTCCGCGCGGTTGCTCTCGCCCTGGTAGACGCGCAGCTTCACCTTGTCCTGCCCGTCCCGCGAGGTGGTGAAGGTCTTGGTGCGGTCGATGGGGACCGGCGTGTTCTTGTCGATCAGCTTCTCGGTGAAGCCGCCCACGGTGCCGATGCGCAGGCTCAGCGGGGTCACGTCCACGAGGAAGGTCTCGGTCCGCGCGTTCTGCAGCGCGTACGCCTGCAGCGCGGCGCCCTTGGCGACCACCTGATCGGGATCGATGCCCTCCATCGGCTCCCTCTGGAAGTAGTGCTTCACCGAGTTGCGGATGA
>CAZCWA010000468.1:0-4351 GCA_964502265.1 uncultured Myxococcaceae bacterium
GCAGCGTCTCCTTCTCCTGCAGCGCGTCCCACAGGGGCTTGTTGCCCATCAGGACCGTGTCCATCACCCGCGCGTCCTCGTACTCGAAGTGGTCCTGCTTCAGCACCGAGGTGCGCTTGGGACGGGACACCATGCCGGTGTCCGGCTCGAGGTGGCCCGCGAGGATCTTCATGAAGGTCGACTTGCCGGCGCCGTTGGGGCCCGTCAGGCCGTAACGCTTGCCGTCGGAGAAGGCGACGTTCACCTCCTCGAAGAGCTTCTTCTGGCCGTAAGCCTTGGTGACGTTCTGGACCTGGATGTTCGCCATGTCGACTCCTCGGGAAACGGCGCCTCTAACATGATCCCCGCGCACCGCGACCCCCAGAATCTGGCAGGTCGACGCATGGCCGGGCTGGGGGAGGGCGGGCGCCCGTGCTCGACTCACAGGTGGGCGTTGGACGCAGATCCGGTACAAGGACCGCGTGCAGAAGTCTTCGATCACCCTGCTGGACGCGCTGCGCACCGTGGGCCTCTCCGAGCTCGCCACGTGGTTCGACGCGCACCCCTTTTCCGCGGCCCTCGCAGGGCTCGCGGCGCTCACCTTCCTCGCGCTTGCCTCCCTGGGCCTGTCACGGCGGCTCGTGCTGCCGATCATCGTGGGGATGGTGAAGCGGTCGCGTGCGACGTGGGACGACCTGCTCGTTCAGGAGCGCATCTTCCACCGGGCCGCCCTGGCGGTGCCGGCGCTCGTCGTGCACCAGCTCGCCGGCTGGGTGCCGCACCTCTCCGACAAGAGCGTGGCGCTGCTGGAGCGGCTGGCGATCTGCGCGCTGGTGATCATCGGCCTGCGCGGATTGGGCGGCCTCTTCGCGGTGGTGAACGCGATCTACGCGCGCTTCCCGATGGCGAAGAACCGGCCGATCAAGGGCTACCTGCAGGTGGTCCTGATCGTGGCGTGGATCTTCGGCGCGGTGGTGGTGATCGCCACGCTGATGGACCGCTCGCCGTGGCTGCTGCTCTCCGGCTTCGGCGCGATGACGGCGGTGCTGCTGCTCGTCTTCCGCGACACGCTGCTCTCCCTCGTGGCCGGCATCCAGCTCACCACCAACGACCTCATCCGGATGGGCGACTGGATCGAGATGCCGCAGTTCTCCGCCGACGGCGACGTGGTGGACATCGCGCTGCACGCGGTGAAGGTCCAGAACTGGGACCGGACGATCACCGTCATCCCCACCCACAAGTTCCTCGAGCACTCGTTCAAGAACTGGCGCGGGATGCGGGACGCGGGCGGGCGGCGCATCAAGCGGGCCTTCCACGTGGACATGACCACCGTCCGCTTCCTCACCGACGAGGAGGTGGAGCGGTTCGGCCGCTTCACGCTGCTGAAGGACTACATCGCGCAGAAGAAGGAGGAGCTCGCCGAGTACAACCGCGTCCACGGCGCGCCCGGGATGGTCTCCAACATGCGCCGGCTCACCAACGTGGGCACCCTGCGCGCGTGGATCATCGCCTACCTCCGGCAGCATCCCCTGGTGCACCAGGACATGACCTTCCTCGTGCGCCAGCTCGCGCCGACCCCCGAGGGCCTGCCGATCGAGATCTACGTGTTCTGCAGCGACACGCGGTGGGCCGTCTACGAGGGCGTCCAGGCGGACATCTTCGACCACGTGCTCTCCATGGTCCCGCAGTTCGGCCTGCGCGTGTTCCAGAGCCCCAGCGGCCACGACATCGCGCAGGTGGGTCAGACGCTCGGCCAGGGCTTCGGCCTGACCGATGCGCTCCAGCGCGCGGCGAACGTCCTGGACGCTCCGGCGGCCTCGCCCGTGAGCGCGAGCGCGCCGCGCAACGTCGTGCGGCAGGACTGAGCCATGCGCATGCCCGATCCCTCTCCCGCTCCGGCACCGGAGCCGCTTCCGATCGCCACGTCTCCCATCGGCTTCTCACTGGAGGCCACCGCGGCCTGCGGAGCGCGCGCCGGACGGATGCAGACGCGCCGCGGCCTCGTCGAGACGCCGGCGTTCATGGCGGTGGGCACCCACGCGCACGTCCGCAACCTCTCCATCGAGGACGTTCAGGCCTCCGGCGCGCCGATCATGCTCGGCAACACGTACCACCTGATGCTGCGGCCGGGCGTCGAGGTCTTCCAGCGCTTCGGCGGCATCCACCGTTTCAACAACTGGGACCGGCCGGTGCTCACCGACTCGGGCGGCTTCCAGATCTTCTCGCTGCCGAAGGAGCGCGAGATCACCGAGAAGGGCGCGCACTTCCGCAGCTACTGGGACAACAGCCGGCAGCTCCTCAGCCCAGAGCGCAGCGTGGAGACCCAGCAGGCGATCGGCTCGGACATCATGATGGTGCTCGACGTCTGCATCGACTCGACGACGGACGAGGCAGGGACCCGCCACGCGATGGAGCGCACGCACCGCTGGGCGCTGCGGAGCCTCGCGCAGAGGAACCGGGGCGACCTCACCCAGGCGCTCTTCGCCATCGTCCAGGGCGGCGTGCACGAGGCGCTGCGGCGAGAGAGCGCGGCCTTCCTCACCGGCCACCCGTTCGACGGCTTCGCGATCGGCGGGCTCGCGGTGGGCGAGACGCGGGACGAACGCGAGGGCATGACCGAGCTGTGCACGGCGCTGCTGCCGCAGGACCGGCCGCGCTACCTGATGGGGGTGGGCACCCCGATCGACCTCGTGGAGGCGGTGCGCCGCGGCGTCGACATGTTCGACTGCATCATCCCCACCAAGATGGCGCAGCAGGGCTACGCGTACACCTTCGCCGGGCAGATCCGCGTCACGCGGCAGGTCTACCGGCTCGACGACGGGCCGTTGTGCGCCGAGTGCGACTGCGAGGTGTGCCGCCGCTACAGCCGCGCGTACGTGCACCACCTCATGAAGGGGAAGCACCAGCTCGGCTCGCGGATGCTGGGGCTCCACAACCTGCGCCACTACCAGCTCCTCATGCGCCGCATGCGCGAGGCGATCGTCGACGGGCGCTTCGAGGCCTTTTATGCGGAGTTGAAGGAACGGCTGGATGGGTGAGGAGGGCGGGCGCTTCGAGCGCGTCACGCTGCGCAACGGCACCCGGGCCATCCGCGAGCTGGCCAGCGGCGAGGTGATGCACCCATCGGTCGGGCCGTGGACGGAGGCCCGGACGCTGTACGTCGGGCAGGGAAGGCTCGCGGAGCGCCTCGCGCGGACCGGTGAGGACTCGCCCGTGGTGGTGTGGGACGTCGGCCTCGGCGGTGCGGCGAACGCGGCGGCCTCGCTGGCGTGCGCCGCGGAGACCCGGGGCACGCGGAGGCTGGAGCTCGTCTCGTTCGAGCGGGATCTCGAGCCGCTCGCGCTGGCGCTCGAAGATCCGGAAGGGTTCCCGTTCCTCGTACCCTTCGCAGATGCGGCGCGGACGCTGCTGCGCAAAGGCGTGTGGGAGAGCCCAATCGCGCGGTGGACGCTGCACCAGGGTGACGTTCGCGAAGCCTGGGATGCGGTTCCTTCTCCCGCGCGGCCGGAGCTGGTGTTCTTCGACCCCTTCTCGCCCGAGACCAACACCGCGCTCTGGACGCCGGAGACCTTCGCAGCGCTGCGGACGCACCTTCGCGAGGACGGCCCGGGCACGCTGCTCGTCACCTACAGCGCGTCGACCCGGACCCGCGTGTCGATGCTGCTGGGCGGGCTCTTCGTGGGCGTCGGCATGTCCATCGGAGGGAAGCAGGAGACCACGCAGGCCGCCACGCGGACCGACCTGCTCGACCGCCCCCTGGACGCGCGGTGGCTGGACCGTTGGCGCCGATCCACCGCCCGCGCACCGTGGGGAAGCGCCCCGTCCAAGGAGACCTCGGAGGGGGACGACGCGCGCATCCCCGCGCACCCGCAGTTCTCGCAGCCCGGCGGGGTCTAGCTCCCGGTCTGGGTGTTCTCCACCCGCTGCAGCTCGTCGAAGCCGGGGAGCGCGGAGAGATCCGGCACGATGATGATCTCGATTCGGCGGTTCTGCGCGCGCCCCTCCGAGGTCTCGTTGCTCACCGCCGGCTTCGCGTCCCCGAACGCCGCGGCGCTGATGCGATCGGCGGGCATCCCGGCCTCGAGCATCGTCTTCAGCACCGTGAGCGAGCGCGCCGCGGCGAGCTCCCAGTTCGACGGATACTGCGCGGTGCGGATGGGCACGTTGTCCGTGTGTCCCTCGATCTGGAACGAGCGCTGGGGGATCGACGCGAGGAGCTGGGCCACCTCGGCCACCGCATCCTTGCCCTCGCGCGACAGGCTGGCCGAGCCCGAGCCGAAGAGCACGTCCGTCGCCAGCACCACCACCATCCGCCCGTCGACGATCTTCACCGACAGCTTCCCGGCGTCGATGAGGCCGCGGAACTTCTGCA
>CAZCWA010000469.1:0-4349 GCA_964502265.1 uncultured Myxococcaceae bacterium
CCTCGGCGTCCTCCCTTCCACCCGAGGGCGCCCACTTCTCCGCGAACGCGAGCAGGGTCCGCGCGTCGCCGAAGTCGAGCGCTTCGAAGTCGGAGATCACGTCCCTGCGCTTCTCCAGCAGCGCGGGCTTGAGCGCCAGCGCGCGCGAAAGGCTCCCTCCCGCCAGCGCCGCGGCGAGGCGAGCGGTGGGCTCGTCGATCTTCCCCTTCCCCTTCGCCGGCGAGGCCTCGATCACCTTGCGCGCGATGAGGTCATTGGGCAGCGGCCCGAACTGCACCCGCATGCAGCGGCTGCGGATGGTGGGCAGCAGGTCGTCGGGGTGCGCAGCGAGCAGCACGATCACCGTCCCCGGCGGCGGCTCCTCCAGCGTCTTGAGGAAGGCGTTCTGCGCGGCCTCGTTCATCCGCTCCGCGCTGGCGACGATCAGCACCCGGTGCGCGCCCTCCAGCGGCTTGAGGTTGATCCGCTCCTGCAGCGCGCGGATCTGCTCCACCCGGATGTTCTTCGACGGCGCGTGGGTGAAGTCGCTGCGTCCGGCGAGCTTGCGGGCGATGAGCTCCTGCTCGGGCATCAGCCAGATCACGTCGTGGTGCGCGCGCCGGGGGATGCGCACGCACGCCGAGCACTTCCCGCACCCCACCCCCGGCTGCGTCTCGCACAGGAGCGCCTGCGCCAGGCCCACCGCGGCCAGCTCCTTGCCCACGCCCTCCATCCCGGCGAACAGCCAGGCGTGGTGCATGCGGGGAAATCCCTTCAGGGCGGACCGCAACGCCTCCACTGCCTTCGACTGTCCCTCCACGTCCGAGAGCGCCATTTCGGCGGGGTTGATCACCCGCCGGGCAGACGGAAGTCAACCGGAGGCTGCGACCTTGACCGCCCCACGCGCCGCGCGGAGAGTGCCGCGGCCTTGACCACCTTCCTCCAGAGCAACGTCTCGCTCGTCGTCGGCGCCATCCTCCTGGTGGCCCTCTTCGGATCGCGCACCCTCACGGCCGACCGCCACCTCCGCCAGGACCTCGACGGCGCCCTGCGCCTGCTCGCTGCCTTCCTCGGCCTGCGGGTGCTCGCCTTCGCGGCCAACGGGACGATCTCCGAGGGCTGGGCCACCGCGCTGAGGCTCCTCTGGATGCTCACCTTCGCCTTCGCCTGCATCCGGGCACTGGTGGGCGTGGCCTTCTGGATGCTGCGCTTCCGGCGCGCGACGGTGGTCCCGAAGATCGTCCACGACGTGCTCTCCGGCGCGCTCTACGTGCTGGCCGCTCTGCCGATCATCAAGAGCACGCTGAAGGTGGATCTCGCGGGCCTCGTGGCCACGTCCGCGATCCTCTCCGTGGTCCTCGGCCTCGCGCTGCAGGACACGCTGGGCAACCTCTTCGCGGGCCTCTCGCTCCAGCTCGAACGCCCGTTCGAAGTGGGCGATGTGGTCACGGTGGGCGAGCACACGGGCCGCATCGCGCAGGTCGGCTGGCGGGCGACGCGCATTGAAACCTTCCGCAACGAGAACATCACCCTGCCCAACAACATCATCGCGCGCGAGGCGGTGAAGAACTTCACGCGCGGGGGCACGGCGCTGGGCACCGACGTCTACCTGCGGATGAGCTACGCGATGCCGCCCAACCGGGTGAAGGGCGCGGTGATGGACACCCTGCGCGAGCTGCCCGAGGTCCTCCCGTACCCCGAGCCGCACATCCGCACCTGGGCCTACGACGAGAACGGCGTGCGCTACCAGGTCCGCTTCTTCGCCGCCGAGTTCGACGCCTCCATCCGCGCCATGGAGGCCCTGCACACGCGGCTGTGGTACCGCTTCCAGCAGGACGGCCTCGACGTCGCCTTGCCGCAGCGGGTGACGCACCAGGCTGCGCCTTCGGATCGTCCGTTCCGCACGCTCGACGAGACCCTGGGCCTGCTCTCCTCGGTGGACCTGCTCCAACTCCTGCGGCCGGAGGATCTGCGCTCCTTGGCCGCCGAGGTCCTGCCGCGCCGCTTCCGTCCGGGCGAGCGGATCATCCAGCAGGGGCAGGCGGGCAACACCTTCTACGTGGTCGCGCAGGGCACCGTGTCGGTCCGCACCGGCACGCCCGAGCGCGAGGTCACGCACATGGGCGCGGGCAGCTACTTCGGCGAGATGAGCCTGCTCACCGGCGAGCCGCGCAGCGCCTCGGTGGTGGCGGTGGACGAGGTGGAGCTGCTCGAGGTCGCCCGCCCCACCTTCGGGCGCGTGCTCTCCGCGCACCCCGAGCTGGCGCAGAGCCTCGCCGAGCTGCTCGGTCAGCGCAGGTCCGAGCTGCGCGCGGTCTCCCAGTTGCCCGGCGGCGCCGCGGCGAGCGAGGTCGCCCCGGAAGCGCGCCGCATCTTCGGCCGGCTGAAGGAGATCTTCCGGCTGAACGAAGGCGGCGGCGGGAAGTAGTCCGCCGCGCCCGCGCCGTTACAGTGCGCGCATGCGTTCTCTGCTCGGACTCGTCGTCGTCGCGCTCTTCTTCGCCGCCCTTCCCGCCTCCGCCGCCTCGCAGCCGTTCGACAAGTGGCTGGAGGGACTCCGCGCCGAGGCGAAGAAGAAGAAACTCGGGGACAAGGCGCTCTCGGCGCTGGAGGGACTGCAGCCCATCCCGCGGGTGATCGAGCTCGACCGCCGGCAGCCGGAAGGGACGATGACCTTCGAGCAGTACGCCGCGCGGGTCGTCCGCCAGGAACGTATCGACGAGGGCCGCCGCCTCTTCGCCGAGCACAAGGAGCTGCTCGAGAAGGTCAGCGCGCAGCACGGCGTCGAGCCGCAGGTGCTGGTCTCGCTGTGGGGCGTGGAGACGCAGTTCGGGACCATCACCGGCGACTACCCGGTGGTGGGCGCGCTGGCGACGCTGGCGCACGATGGCCGGCGGGCGAAGTTCTTCCGCGCCCAGCTCTTCGACGCGCTCAAGATCATCGACCAGGGGCACATCACGCCGGACGCGATGAAGGGCTCGTGGGCCGGCGCGATGGGCCAGTGCCAGTTCATGCCCGGGACGTTCCTCGCCTACGCATTCGATCAGGACGGCGACGGCCGCAAGGACATCTGGGGGACGCTGCCGGACGTCTTCGGCTCGTCCGCGAACTACCTTCGGCGCAGCGGCTGGAAGCGCGGTCGGGGCTGGGGTCAGCAGGTCTCACTGCCCGAAGGGTTCGACGCGTCCCTCCTGGGCCGGAACACCCGCAAGACGCCGGCGGAGTGGGCCGCGCTGGGCGTGAAGGGAATCGACGGGGCCGCGCTCAAGGGCAACGCGCCCTCCTCCATCATCCGCCCCGCCAACCGCGCCGAGCGCGTCTACATGGTGCACGGCAACTTCCACGTGCTCCTGCGCTGGAACCGCTCCGAGTACTTCGCCACCGCCGTCAGCCTCCTCGCCGACGCCATCGCGGCCCCCGAGCGCCCCCTCGCCCCCGTCCCGCCGATGACGCCCGCGCCCGCGCCCGCGCCCGCCGCCAGTGGCTCGACCGGCGGTTGACCAGATGGACCTGCGCCTTGCCCATGCCGCGCCTTCGCGCGAGTTCCGCCAGGAACAACCCGGTCTTCCCCACTCATAGGGTCGAGATCGAGGATCCGAAGCACATGACATTGCTCGGGAAACCGTCCCCATCAAGACACCGACACCTGGTGTCCCCGACAGGCTCCTTTTCGTCGCGCGGAGGGAGGGAGGTCCCAGCCGACGCAAGCGCGGCGATGCGCCCGCCGGGCAGGTCCTCGCCCTGGCCCCCAGCCGTCACTGCTCGCGCCGGAGCCGGGGGCCAGCGCGCCGCACCAACTTCGGTCCCACCCGGCACGACGAGAGCAGCGCGCAGGCCTCGCAGTTCTGCGGCTTCGGCTCGGCGGGGCAGGCGCCGCTCATGCCCCAATGGCAGAGGGGGAAGTCGAAGCGCACGGGGTCGTCGGGATCGAGCAGCCGCAAGGAGGCGGTGACCTCCTCGGCGGTGCGCCAGCTCACGTCGTTGCGCTTGGTGAGCCCGAGGTTGTGCGCCATCCGCATCACGTGGGTGTCGAGCGGGATCACCAGCGCGGACGCGGGCACGCGCTTCCAGATCCCGAGGTCCACCTCGTCCGGCCCGCGCACGACCCAGCGCAGGAAGAGGTTCAGCCGCTTCGCCGCGCCCGCGCCCTGCTTCGACGGCACGAGGTGTTCGAGCCCCCGCTCCGGTCCCATCGCGCGGCGCAGCTCCTCCATCGGCACCCGGCGCAATTCGCCCGTCAGCGCGGTGAGTCCAGCGCGGACGCCGCCCTCGGCAGCGGCCTCGGCGAACGGCGCCTCCAGTGATGCAAACTCCCGCAGCCCCCGCCGCCCGATCGACTTCCTCGGGTTCACGTCATGGCATCACTCCTG
>CAZCWA010000470.1:0-4347 GCA_964502265.1 uncultured Myxococcaceae bacterium
GCCGTCTTCGTCAGCCACTTCGTGGAGTCCCGTGGGCAGCTTCAAGTGATGACCGTGCGCGGGCGGAACGACGCGCGCATCGCCGCCTGTGCGCCCGGCGAGGGCGTGGTGGGACGCGCCTTTCAGACCGGCGGGGTGGCGCGGGATGGCACCGCGGTGTCGGCGCCCCTGGTGGCGCGCAAGAAGCCGGTGGGGTGCGTGACGGTTCTCGACGCCAAGGCGCACGTGTCCGACGAATTGATGAAGGCGCTCGCCGCGCACCTCGCCGCCGCGTGGGAGGTGGGCCGACTACACGAAGAGACGGTCCGGCGCACCCGCGATCTGGAGACCGCGGTGGCGGGGCTCAAGTCCATCGAGCGTGGACGGGACGAGCTGCTCGCGCACGCCTCGCACGATCTGAAGAACCCGCTGGCGACGCTGAAGGCCTACCTGTCGATGCTCGAGCGCGAGAAGCTGGGGCCGGTGACGGAGAAGCAGGCGCACGCGCTGGAGGTGTGCCAGCGCAACACCGACCGGCTCACCCGGCTGATCAACGAGCTGATGCTGCTCTCGCGGCTGAAGGCCGGGGACATGCGGCTCGACGAGAAGCCGTTCGGGCTCAAGGCGGTGGCCGAGGAGGTCGTGCAGGCCACGTCGGCCATGGCGCTGCAGGGCCAGGTGTCGGTGGAGCTTGCGCGGGGCGGCGAGGTCTTCGTCCGCGGCGACCGCGAGCGCGTGGTGGAGGCCGTCTCCAACGTGGTGGAGCAGGCCATCTACGTCACGCCCGCCGGCAAGCGCGTCCGGCTCGACGTGGACACGGACGACACCGGGCTCGCGCGGCTGACGGTCGTGGACACCGGCCCGGCGATGGGACAGGCGGAGCTGGACCACCTCTTCGACACCTGGCCCCGGAGCGAGGGCCCGCGTCCGCGTCGCTTCAGCCTGGGCCTGCCCATCGCGGCCAAGATCATCCGGCTGCACGGTGGCCGGGTGAACGCCGCGCCGGCCATGGCCGAGGGCGCTTCGGTGCCCCGCATCGGCCCGGCAGGACGCGCGCGCTCGGGGCTGAAGGCGGTGCCGGAAGGGACCCGGATAGACCTCTTCCTGCCCCTGTACGCGGGGAGCGTCACGCCCACCGAGCTCACCCAGGCCCCGCGCAGCGGCGGCATCCTGCTGGTCGAGGACGATGCGGACTGCCGCGAGGTCCTCAACGAGGTCCTCGAGCAGGAGGGCTACCGGGTGATCACCGCGTCCAGCGGCGCCGAGGCCCGGTCGGTGTTGAGCCACATCCGCCCGGCGCTGGTGTTCCTCGACATCCACCTCGCGGACGAGGACGGGCGCAACATCCTCCGGCTCATCCGCGAGACCCCTCCCCTCGCGCAGATCCCCGTGTTCGTCATCTCCGGCTCGAGCGACCTCGGCTCCCTGGCCACGGGCAAGGGGCCCGACCGGATCGAAGGGTTCTTCGAGAAGCCCATCCACCTGCCCCGCCTTCTGGACACGGTGGCCTCGGTGGTGCGGCCGAAGAAGCCGGCAGGCACCGCGGAGTAGCGCAGGACCCTGCGACGGACCCTGCGACGGACTCTGCGACCGGTGGTCGTCAGGCGCGGGTCCCGTGCGTCCGTACCAGGGCGATGAGCTCGTCGCCGAACCGGTCGATCTTCGCGGGCCCCAGCCCGGGGATCTTCGCCAGCGCTGCCCGCGTCAGGGGCTGCGCCGAGGCGATGGCCAGCAGCGTCTTGCGCTGGAACACCATGTACGTCTTCCACTTGAGCTTGCGCGCCGTCGTCTTGCGGTAGCCATCCAGCGCGTACGCCAAAGACGCCCCCGGCCTCGCCTTCCTCGCCGCGCGCGCAGCACCTGCGGCCGCGCCTCCCCGCGCCACCGTCCGACGCGCCTCCGCCAGCGGCCGGTCCTTCGGCCACACGGTGGGGTACTTGAGGCCGCGCTTCACCAGGGTGCCGCGGGCCAGAAGCTCGTCGATGCCGGCGACGATGGCGTCCTCCGCGTGCGCCGCCAGCGCGCCGTAGCCCGGCAGCGTGTCCAGCTTCGACTTCTTCACCGGGAGCGACTTCCCACCACGCAGCGCCCTCGCGAGGTTCCGCTTCCCCACCGGATGGGGGAGCCGCTCCGCGTATGCGGCGATCACGGCCAGCGCCTCCTCCGGCACGCCCGCGACCTTCGCCACCTTCGCCTGGGGACGCTCGTCCGGCGCGCTCACCCTCCCCAGGCAGACGTCACACACCGCGCAGGGCGGCGGCGGCGCAGCGCCGGTGAAGTGCACGCACAGAAGCCCCTGCCGGCAGTCCTCGTCCGAGGTGGCGTACCGCTCCACCGCCGCGAGCGCCGCCTCCTGCCGGGCCTCGATCTCTTCGGCGCCGCCGGACTGCAGCCGCCGCTGGGTGACGAGGTCCCCGGGCCCGAAGAAGAGCACGCACTCGGAGGGCTGCCCGTCCCGTCCGGCGCGGCCGGCCTCCTGGTAGTAGGCCTCGAGGCTCCCGGGCGCGGAGAAGTGCACGATCAGCCGCACGTCCGGATAGTCGATGCCCATCCCGAACGCGTTGGTGGCCACGAGGATCCGGCAGCGCCCCCGGTCGAACGCGCCCTTCGCCCGGTCGCGCGCCAGCGTGGTCCGCCCCGCGTGGTAGTGCCCCGCCGCGAAGCCCGCGCTCTTCAGGGCCGCCGCCACCGTCTCGGTCTTCTTCCGGGTGGCGCAGTAGACGATCGCCCGGCCTGCTCCGGTGGAGCGTCTCAACCCCGCCGCCTCGCACGCCTGGATCAGCGCCTCCAGCCTCGCCGCGTCCGACCGCAGGCCCTGCACGCTGAAGCGCAGGTTCGGCCGCCGGAAGTCCCCCACCACCCGCGCGGGATCCCGCAGCTCCAGGCGCGCGACGATCTCCTCCACCACCCGCGGCGTGGCGGTGGCGGTGACCGCGATCACCGGCGCGCCGGTCACGGGCCGCAGCTCGTTCAGCCGCAGGTACTCGGGCCGGAAGTCGTGCCCCCACTGGCTCAGGCAGTGCGCCTCGTCGACGGCCAAAAGCGCGATCTTCGTCCGCTGCATCAAGCGGTGGAAGCTCGCCAGGGCCGCGCGCTCCGGGGACACATAGAGGAGGTCCAGCTCGCCGTTGACCAGCATGGCGACCACCTCGCGCTGCTGGAGCTCGTCCTGTGAGCTGTTCAGCGCGCGGGCGGCGATCCCCTTCGCGATCAGCGCGTCCACCTGATCCTGCATCAGCGCGATCAGCGGCGAGACGACGAGCGTGGTCCCGAGCCCCCGCCGGCGCAGCGTGACCGCCGGGACCTGGTAGCACAGCGACTTGCCCGCGCCGGTGGGCAGGAGCACCACCGCATCCCGTCCGGAGGTGACCGCCTCCACCGCGTCCTGCTGCCCGCCGCGAAAGGACGCATGCCCGAAGACGTCCCGCAGCACCGCGAGGGGTTGGGCGGAGGGCTCGAAGAGTTCGACCTGCATGGATGTGCAGTACCACGCCGGCCCGACGTCAGAGCGCGATCTGCATCCCCAGCTCCACCACCCGCGCGCGTCGATCCGGTGCAGCATCCTGTCCCGGAGGAGGGTTGCACATGGCGACGAAGGCGAAGGCGAAGGAAGCGAAGGACGACCGCACCCCATCGCAGCGCATCGACGAGCGGATCCGCGAGCTCGGTGACTGGCGCGGGGAGACGCTCTCCCGGATCAGGAAGGCCATCCACCGCGCGGTGCCGGACGTGACCGAAGAGTGGAAGTGGCGGGGCGTGCCCGTCTGGTACCGGGACGGGATGATCTGCACCGGCGAGAGCTACCAGCGCGCGGTGAAGGTGACCTTCGCCAAGGGCGCGGCGCTGGAGGATCCGGCGGGGCTCTTCAACGCGAGCCTCGACGGCAACGTCCGCCGCGCGATCGATCTGCACGAGGGCGATCGGCTGGACGAGAAGGCCTTCGAAGCGCTGGTGCGCGAGGCGGTCGCGCTCAACGCGGACAAATAGCGAGCGCGCGATTCGCGCTTGCCTTCACCTGAACACCCCTTCAGTGTTCCGCATCGACAACCCATTGCCGCCCGGCGTTCAAGCCACGCCGGGCCGAGGTACTTCGTGGCCGCTCCCCAGAACGCAATCTCCGATCCCCTCAAGGCGCTGCTCGGGCTGTTCGACGGCGATCTTCGCGAGCTGAAGTTCCCCGATGTGGACGCGCAGGTGTTGACCACCACGGCACGCGCGGTCGTCGCTGCGGCGGAGTCGGTCGCGGAGGCCGAGGCCGCGCTGGAGGCCGCGCGCGAGGAGCTGCAGCGTCACCAGGACGCCCTGCTCCACAAGGCCCAGCGGGCGCTGGCGTACGCGCGCGTCTATGCGGAGGAGCAGCCGGAGCTA
>CAZCWA010000471.1:0-4344 GCA_964502265.1 uncultured Myxococcaceae bacterium
TATTACCCTGAGAGAGCGAGGTAATACCCATGAAGACCTGGACGATCAAAGTGCCGCCGGAGCTCGACGAGCGGGTCGCCAGACTGGCGAAGCAGAAGGGGGCGAGCCGGTCGGACGTCGTGAGAGAGGCGCTCGACCGCTACCTCCAGGACCCCGAGGCAGTGAAGGGGTCGATCGTGGAACGCGCCGGAAAGCTCGTGGGCTCGCTCCACGGCGGGCCCCGCGATCTCGCGTCGAACCCACGCCACCTGAAGGGTTTCGGTCAGTGACGGCGCAGGTCCTGCTCGACACGGGGCCCCTGGTGGCGCTGCTCCATCGCAAGGACCGGGATCACGCGTGGGCTACAGAAGCGCTGGCGCGGCTGCCGGCGCCTGCTCGAGTCTCCGAACCCGTTCTGGCCGAGGCGTGCTTCCTCCTTCGCAAGGTGCCAGGCGGCGCAGAAGCGGTCCTCTCGATGCTCGAAAGCGGCGCGCTCGAGGTGGGTCTGCAGGTCTCGGAGGAGGTGGCGCCACTTCGCCGGTTGATGGAGAAGTACCGCGACGTTCCGATGTCGCTGGCGGACGCGACGCTGGTCCGCATGGCGGAGCTCACGTCGAATGCGGTGGTCGTCACCCTCGACTCGGACTTCCGAACCTACCGCGCGCACCGCCGCAGGATGATCTCGGTCATCGCCCCGGAACGAGGTCGCTGAACGCGCCCGGAAACGGCGTCGCGCAGGTCCTCCCTTCGACACTCTCTCCCCTACGCTCCTGGCCCGGCGCGCGAGTCCCTATCCTCCCGAATGGAGGACCGGATGCAGCGGATGGACGAGAAGCTCGAGGGCGTGTTCGACGCGGTGCTCAAGCGCAACCCCGGTGAGCCGGAGTTCCACCAGGCGGTGCGCGAGGTGGTGGAGTCGCTCGGGGCGGTGATGGCGCGTCACCCGGGCTATGGCGAAGGCCGGTTGCTGGAGCGGATCTGCGAGCCGGAGCGGCAGCTCATCTTCCGGGTGCCCTGGGTGGACGACCGGGGCGAGGTGCAGGTGAACCGCGGCTTCCGGGTGGAGTTCAACTCGGCGCTGGGGCCCTACAAGGGCGGGCTGCGCTTCCACCCGTCGGTGAACCTGGGGATCGTGAAGTTCCTCGGCTTCGAGCAGCTCTTCAAGAACGCGCTCACCGGGATGCCTATCGGCGGGGCGAAGGGCGGCTCGGACTTCGATCCGCGCGGGCGCTCGGCCAACGAGGTGATGCGCTTCTGCCAGTCCTTCATGACCGAGCTCTACCGCCACCTCGGCGAGTACACCGACGTGCCGGCCGGCGACATCGGCGTGGGCGCGCGCGAGCTGGGCTTCATGTTCGGCCAGTACAAGCGCATCACCAACCGCTACGAGTCCGGCGTGCTCACCGGGAAGGGGCTCGGCTGGGGTGGCGCGCGCGTGCGCAAGGAGGCCACCGGCTACGGCTGCGTCTACTTCGTGGAGCGGATGCTCGCCTCGCGCGGGGAGGCGCTGGACGGGCGGCGGGTGGTCGTCTCCGGGGCGGGCAACGTGGCGATCTACGCGATCGAGAAGGCGCAGCAGCTCGGCGCGCACGTGGTCGCCTTCTCCGACTCCACCGGCTACGTGGTGGACGAGGCGGGCGTGGACGTGGCGCTGCTCAAGCAGGTGAAGGAGGTCGAGCGGGTGCGCGCGTCCGAGTACGTGGCCCGCCGCGGTGGCTTCGCGCGCTTCATCCCCGGTCGTCCGGTGTGGGAGGTGCCCTGCGAGATCGCGCTGCCCTGTGCGACGCAGAACGAGCTCACAGCGAAGGAGGCGCGCTTCCTCGTCTCGAACGGCGTCCGCGCGGTGGCCGAGGGCGCCAACATGCCCTGCACGCCGGAGGCGATCGCGCTCTTCCAGTCAGCGGGCGTCCCCTTCGGTCCGGGCAAGGCGGCGAACGCGGGCGGGGTGGCCACCAGCGCGCTGGAGATGCAGCAGAACGCTTCGCGCGACTCGTGGACCTTCGAGTTCACCGAGGCGCGGCTGCAGGAGATCATGACCCGCATCTACGAGGCCTGCCACCAGACCGCCGAGGCGTATGGGGTCCCTGGCAACTACGTGGCGGGCGCGAACATCGCCGGCTTCGTCCGGGTGGCGGACGCGATGCTGGCTCTGGGGGTGATTTGAGCGAAGGGGCGGGGGCCTGGCCGGCCGCTCGGCCTCGTCGACGCGGTGCGTCCCTACCTTGAGGCAGACGGACCCGGCCGCCGCCGGGTCGCACTGCACGAGGAGGAACACATGATGCGCACACACCCGGTGACGGAGGGGATGCGGGTCCGCACCGCCGACGGCGAGAAGCTCGGCCGGGTGGTCCTGACCGGCGAGCGCACGTTCCAGATCGAGAAGGGCTACTTCTTCCCGAAGGAGCTGGTGGCCCGCTACGACGACGTGCAGACGATCGAAGACGAGACGGTGGTGCTGGCCCTGACGCGCGAGGAGCTGGTGCGCGGGATGTCCGCCAGCACGGCGGGCGCGGCGCCGCCTGCCGAACCGGAGACGCAGGCGCCCGACGATCCGCGCGAGCGCGAGCGCCTGGAGAAGCAGCTCCGGGACAACCAGCAGCGGCAGTGGGCGAGCCAGGCCTCGGTCCGCCAGACCGGCGTGCAGTCCATGGCCGCAGCGCCGAGGAGCGGTGAGACCGACTCGTCCGCCCGGGTGGAGCGCCAGAGCTTTCGCGTGGGCGACGTCGAGCCCATCGGCGGAACGAGGCTACGGCACCGGGAGTACGCGGTGGGCTACTCGGAGGCGCGCGGCGAGATGATCGCCTTCGAGACCGAGCTCACCGAGGAGGGTGAGACCCACCGCACCGAGCGCATCGCTCCCGAGGACATGGAGATGGGCGCGGATGGCATCCGTTCGAGGCGCCGGCGCGGCGTGGCTCCCGACATGGCCGGCGCAAGCCAGGACGATCCGGGCGAGCACCCCTGACCTGGACCGTTTGACCTAGCCCGCCAGCGCAGGCGCGAGGCGCTCGTCCAGCGCGGTGATCCGGAAAACCTCCACCGGCTCGGCCTTGCCCTTCACCTGCACCGCGCCCCTCGCCTCGGCGGCCACAGCGGCGTCGAGCTTCTCGCGGGTGCGCGCGCTCACCAGCACCTCGCCCGCGGCCGCGATGCCCTGCAGCCGCTCGGCGAGGTTCACCGCGTCGCCGATCGCCGTGTACTCCATGCGCTGCGAGGAGCCGACGTTGCCCACCACCGCCATCCCCGTGTTGATGCCGATGCCGAAGCCGGCCACCGGCAGGCCCGCGGCGGCGCGCTCGGCGTTGAGGACGGCGACCTCCGCCTGCAGCTCGAGCGCGGTCTTCACCGCCCGCAGCTCCGGCTCCGGCAGGGCGCGCGGCACGCCGTACATCACCATCACCGCGTCGCCGATGAACTTCATCACCACGCCCTCGTGGCGGGTGGCGCAGGCGACCACGTGCTCGAAGTACGCGTTGAGCAGCTCCACCACCTGCCTCGGCGCGAGCTGCTCGGAGAGGCGGGTGAAGCCGCGGATGTCGAGGAACATGATCGTCACCTCGACCTGCTCGCCCTGCACGTCGAGGTCGTCCGACTCCTGGAGGATCCGCTCCGCCACCGCGCCGGAGAGGTAGCGCCGGAACGACTGCCGCAGCCGCTCGCGCTCGCGCAGGCCGCGCACCATCCCGTTGAACGCGCCGCCCAACTGCGAGAGCTCGTCTCGCCCCGCCGCCGGCACCTCCACCGCCAGGTCGCCCTCCGCCACCCGCCGCGCCGCCGACTGCAGCAGGCCCACCGGCCGCGTCACCGCGCGAACGGCGGTGAAGCCGAGCACCGCCGCCATGAGCAGGCCGATGATCGCCCACAGCGCGGCCTCGTCGTACTGCCGCTTCACCGCGCCGAGCGCCTCGCCCGCCTCCTGCGACACCACCACCGTCCAACCCGTGTTGCCCAGCCGCGCGCGGGCCTCTATCCGCTCGCCCGGCGCCGAAGACCGCGCGTCCGACCACACCGGCTCCCCGCGTCCATCGAGCAGCGCCGCGGCGCCCGTCTCGCCCAGCCGCGTGGCCCCGAGCTGCGCGACGATGTTCCCGAGGGTCAGCTCCACCAGCAGCACCCATTTCTCGCCGGCGGGCGCGAGCGCGGGGGCGCCGACCACTACCCGCGGCAGACCATCCGAAGGGGACAGATACGGCGGGCCGATCACCACGCCCCCGGTCTGGAGCACCTCCGCGTAGGGCGCGTGCGAGGCGAACGCCGCGAGGCCCTGCTCCTCATCCGTCCCCCGCGCGTGCAGGCCCCTGACCGGCGAGGTCACCGCGGCACCGGATGCGTCCACCAGCGCGGCCCACGTCGCCTCCGGGGTCT
>CAZCWA010000472.1:0-4327 GCA_964502265.1 uncultured Myxococcaceae bacterium
GGCGCGATCCCCCACCCGTGCAGCGCGAACGATCGGTCCGGATCGATGAGGTAGCCGCGCGCAAGCTCCGGCGCGATCGCCATCAGCCGCCACAGGCAGAGCGGGTTGAAGGAGGAGATGAGCACGCGGTCCATCGCCTCGCAGGCGCGGATGACCTCCACCGCCCGCTTCGTGAGCCCGTGGTCGTCGAGGGTCTCGCACTTGAGCTCCACGTTGACCCGCATCCCCGCGGGCAAAAGCTCCAGCACCTCCTCGAGCAGCGGGATGCGCTCTTCGGCGAACCCGAGCGGCGAGCCCACATCGAAGGTCCGAAGCCTGCGCCACGAGGTGTGCAGCACCTCGGCGTTCACCCGGGCCAGACGGTCGAGCCGTTCGTCGTGACAAACCACCACCTCGCCCGAAGCGCAGACCTGGACGTCCAGCTCCACGCCGTCCGCCCCCTGCTCCACCGCGAGCCGGAAGGCGGTGAGCGTGTTCTCGGGGGCGTCGGCGCTGGCGCCGCGGTGGGCGAGGAGGAGCACGGGGGGCTTGTGCGCCGCGCTCGGCGGGGAGTCAAGCTGCCTGCCCGCCCGACTTGCCGACCTCACCTTGCTTCGCCCGCGCCGGTGGGAGAAGGTCCGCCCCGTGAGCTTCGGGGTCGGCGAAATCATCATCCTTGTGTTCGTGCTGGTCGTCGTCTTCAGCGCGGCGCGCATGGGCCAGCTCGGCAACGCGGTCGGGAAGTTCGTCTACTCGTTCAAGAAGGCCTCCCGCGGCGAGGGCTTCGTCGACGCCGGCCGGGGAACCACGCGCATCGGTGGCGGAAACGCCGGCGGCCGCCGGGGCGACCGCGGCACCGAGGACGCGCAGATCGTCGACGGCGAGAAGAAGAACTAGCCCACCCGCTGCGGCTCACCGAGCCTTCGCTGCGCCGCGGCCACGCCGGAACCCAGCTCCAGCTTGTGCCCGCCTGCGTGCAGCGCCCGCTCCAGCGCGCCCACCGTGGCGAGGCAGTCCGAAGCGTTGACCGCGTTCATGTGCCCCACGCGGAATGACTTCGCGCGGATGTCCGGGTGCAGTCCACCGGCGATGACCGCGCCCGCCTGGCGCACGCGGCCCATCAGCGAAGCATCGACACCTTCGGGCAGGTAGAGCGCGCTCAGGGTGTTGGCCGCGAGCTTCGTCTCCTTCGGCACCAGCGCCAGCCCCAGCGCCGCCCACGCCGCGCGGAACGCATCCGCGATGCGCGCGTGGCGGGCGAAGCGCGCCTCCATGCCCTCGTCGAGCAGTTGCCGCAGGCTCACGTCCAGCGCCGCCACCAGGTTCACCGCCGGCGTGGAGAAGTAGGCGGGCTTGCCCTCCGCGTAGGCCTCGTGGATGGGGAGCCACTCCGCGAAGTCCGCATAGAACGAGCGCACTGGCGTCTTGCGCTCGCGCCACGTCTGCATGGCCCGAGGGCTCACCGTCAGCACCGCCAGCCCCGGCGGCACGCCGAGCGCCTTCTGGCTCGCGGTCAGGTACACGTCCGCGCCCCATGCCTCCTGGCGGAACTCCTCGCCGCCGGTGGCGCAGACGCCGTCCACGATGGAGAGCACGTTGCGGTCGCCCACCGCCGCCAACAGTTCCTTCACCGGCGCGCGGATGCCGGTGGAGGTGTCCACGTGGGTGAGGCTCATCACCTTGAAGTCGCCCTTGGCGAGCTCGGAGCGGACCGCGTCCACCGTGGGCGCCTCACCGACCGGCGCTTCGACGCGGGTCACCTTCGCGCCGTGGCGTTCGAGGATGGTCGCCATCCGGTCGCCGAAGTAGCCGGTGCTGACCACCAGCGCCCGATCCCCCTCCTCCACCAGGTTGGCCACCGCCATCTCCATGGCGAGGGTCCCGCTGCCCGGCACGACGAACGGCTGCGCAGAGGGCGCGAAGCACACCTGCCGCAGGCGCTCCATCACGCGCTGGAAGAGCGCGATGAACTCCGGGCTCACGTGGCTGCGGGACGGCGCGGACAGGGCGCGCAGCACCTCCGGGTCGAAGGCCACAGGTCCGGGGATCATCAGAAGCTCGCGTTCGTTCATGAGGCGAGTTCTACCCAACCCCAGCGCGCACTTCAGCGCTGGAGAGCGAGCGCTAACCGGCGAAGGTTCCGGGCTCGTCGTCCACCGCGTTCGCCGGTGCGAGCAGCGCCGCGGTGTTGGCGCCGAAGATCACCCTCCCCTGCCCGTCGAGGCCCGGCGGCAGGATGAGGTGACGCTCTCCGCGCGCGGCGGCCTCGGCGATCCGCCCGAGCGTCTCCACGTCCTCCGAAGGCACTGCCACACTGGGCTGCGGCGGCAGCGATCGCTGCATGGCGGCGGCAAGGACCGACTCGTCCGTGAGGTCGCACTCGTAGGCGAAGCTCTGCCCGCCCAGCTCGTGCCCGCCGGGCGCAGGCCCCACCACGCGCAGCGGCCCCATCCGCGTGTGCACCTTCAACGATCCGGTGTCCCACTGGGTCACCCCGCGCAGCGACGTCGCGCGGACCATCTTCAAGGTCAGCACCTTCGCCCACGCGCCCGCGCCCAGCCCCGACGAGAAGCCGATCAGCGACACGCCGACGAACCGTCCGGGCACGACCGACGGCGCGCCCACGTAGGCGGCGAGGATCGCCCGTCCCTCCCCTGCCCTGGCCACCGCGCGGGCCTCGGGTTCGAGCCTGGACGCAGGCCCCAGCACGAGGCCGATCACCCCCGGCATCAGGTACAGATCCGAGAGCACCCACCTCGGAAGCGGCAGCGTCCGGAACGCATGGTGGTTGAGGCGCAGGTACTGCTCCACCAGCTCGCGGTTCTCCGAAGGCTCGAGCACCTCGACGGGGATGTCCCACGGCGAGAGGTCGAGGCCCGCCGCGTTGTCGCGCAAGGCGAGCACGGCCAACGAGAGGTCCCCGTGCTTGCGGAAGAACGCCTGGGCGAGCGCGCGCATGGCTACCTCTCCCCGCCCTCGGACTCGATGCGCGCGGCCACGTGCGCGAGCCGGTTCTCCTCCGGGATGCGCACGCTCCCCTCCGGCACCGTCGCCCAGGACACCAGGCACCGCGAGGCGCCGCCGCCCTTCTCGCAGAGCTCCTTCATCGACAACGAGCGGATCTCCATCCCCGCCTCGCTGAGCAGGCGCAGCACCCGCTCGGGCGCGACAGTGGGCGTGAGCAGCGTGCGCCCCACCGGCAGCGCGTTGGTGGCGTAGCAGCGGATCTCGTCCTCGCTGACCTCGATGAGCCGGTCTCCGAATCTCTGCCGCAGGGCCTGCATCGACGATGCTGCGATCACGGTCGGGCACACCAGCATCCGGTCCACCGCGGGCACCGCCAGCAGCGCCATGTTGCCGTGGAAGGCGGGCTCGTGGACCTCCACCTCCAGCACCTCGGGGGCGGCGCCGGCCGCCTCCATCAACCGCCGCGCGGCCTCCATCCCCGCCCTGTCGGTGCGGCCGCCGTGGAAGAGCAGCGTGCAGCCGTCGAAGTGCGCCACGTCGCCCTGCGCCTCCCAGGTGCCTGCGCCGGGGTCCAGGACCTCCATCCCCATCCGCCGCGCGAGCGCCTCCCAGTGCTCACGCTCACCCTGTCGATGCGGGTGTGCCATGCGCGGGAGGAGGAAGAGCGGCGGCTTGCCTTCGCGCGCGACGACCTGCCCGCATTCGGCGGCGTAGGGCATGCCGGTCAGCTCGGGCGAAGGAGACTCCAGCGCGACCACGGTCCCGCCGAGCTGCTCGATGGCGCGTGCGAGGGCGAGCCACTCGCGGCGGGCCACGAGGGCGTCCACGGGAGCGGCCTGCCGGCTGCGGAAGTTGGCGCGCGCGCGGATCGCCCACTGCGGGTGCGGCGGGGACATCAGGTAGAGGTCCATGCAGGTGAGGGACTTACCCCCGCCCGCGACCGGACTCAATGGAGGGGCTCTTCCGGTGAGGGACCACGGGGTGGCGGTGGACCTTCGAGCAGCCTGCGCGCCTGCGCCCTCAGGGAAGGATGCACCGCGCCATCCTGCGCGAGCTGCCGCAAGTCCGTTCCCTGCAGCAGCGGGACGATCTTCGCGCCCACGTCCGGCGGCAGGTAGGGGTTGAAGACCAGCGCGCGCTTCACCTGGTGGCGGGCGAACCAGCGCGGGCTCTTCCACAGCTCCACCAGCATCTCCGGACGCGCCGGCCTTCGCGCGGCGATGCGCACCACCTGGGGTTCCGTCAGCCGCGGGTTGCGCAGAAGCTCGCGGACGATCTCCGCGTTGGACGCCGCCGCCAGCCGCGCGAGCTGATCCGGATCCTTCGCCAGCCGCGCCTGCGTCTTCAGATACCCGAGCGACTGGGTGAACAGCCGCGCGTC
>CAZCWA010000473.1:0-4317 GCA_964502265.1 uncultured Myxococcaceae bacterium
CCACCACCACGCGCTTGCCCTTGAGCACCTGGCGCACGGCGGAGAGCTTCAGCTTGACGCCGAAGTGGCGGATGGACTGCTGCGGCTCGATGAAGGTGCGGCCCACGTAGTGCGAGCGGATGAGGCCCACGTCGAACGGGATGCCGCTCTGCTTCGCGTAGCCGATGGCCGCGGGCACACCGGAATCCGGCACCGCGATCACCAGGTCCGCCTCCGCCGGCTGCTCGATGGCGAGCTGCATCCCCAGCCGCTTGCGCGACTCGTAGACGCTGCGCCCGAAGACCATCGAGTCCGGCCGTGCGAAGTAGACGTGCTCGAAGACGCAGCGGCCCAGGCGCTTCGGCGCGAAGGGCTTCTCGCTGTGCATGCCGGTCGAGTCGATCGTCAGCACCTCACCGGGCTCGATCTCGCGGATGAACTCCGCCTCGATGAGGTCCAGCGACGAGGTCTCCGAAGCGAGCACCCAGCCGGTCTTGAGCTTCCCGAGCACCAGCGGCCGGAAGCCCTGCGGATCGCGCGCGGCCACCATCCCCTCCTCGGTGAGGAAGAGCAGGCTGTAGGCGCCCTCCACGCCGCGCAGCGCCTCGATCACGCGGGCCCGGAAGGTGGGTGCTTTCGAGCGGGCGATGAGGTGGATGAGCACCTCGGTGTCCGCGTCCGACTGGAAGATGGCGCCCGAGGCCTCCAGCTCGTCCTTCACCGCCTGCGCGTTGACGAGGTTCCCGTTGTGCGCGACCGCGAGCGCTCCGCCCCGGTAGCTGACCTGGAGCGGCTGCGCGTTCCTCAGGTGGGAGCCGCCCGCAGTGGAGTAGCGCACGTGCCCGATGGCGGCGTTCCCCGGCAACGCCTGCAGCGAGTCCTCGTTGAAGACGTCCGCCACCAGCCCCATCCCCCGGTGCGCGTGCAGCCGCCCACCGTCGGACGAGACGATGCCCGCGCTCTCCTGTCCCCGGTGCTGCAGCGCGTGCAGCCCCAGATAGGCGAGGTTGGACGCCTCCTCATGACCCCAGATTCCGAACACGCCGCACATGGCGGGCCATTTATCCCTTCCGCCCATCACAGGGGGGCAAATCCTGAGAACGCGCCGCGCCCGTCGCCGCATTTCGACGCGCCGTTCGCCGGCCGAGCGGGCATGCGGGCCGTCGCATCGAGGCTGCCCGCGAAAGGCGACCGTGTAGAGTCCGCGCCCTCGTGGCGGGTCGACGTCTCCTTCGCGCGCTGGGTCCTGCGCTGCTGCTCGCGGTGGGCGGCGCCTACGCGCTCGCGTCCGGCAACTGGTGCGGCGAGTGGCTGGCGGGCAAGCCCAGCGTCGTCTCGGCAGGCCGCTCGCTCGAAGCAGAAGGTGAAGGCGGCTGGCAGGCAGGCGCCGCGCGCGTCGAGCTCGAGCCGCCCTATCCGGTGGTGCCCGCGGGCTACGCACCGCCGCGACCTTCTTTGAAGGATTCCTCGCCGCCGGTGCACGCCCGCGCGGTGGTGGTGGAGAGCGGCGGCTTGCGCGTGGGCCTCGTCGCGCTGGACCTCCTCTCGGTGTCGCCGGAGATCGTGGAGGCGGTGCGTTCGGGCGCGGAGGCAGCGGGCCTGTCGCTGAACGAGCTGCTGGTGGTGGCCACGCACACGCACTCTTCCTTCGGTGGCTACGACGCGCGGCTTGTCGTTCAACTCGCCGGTGCCGGACGCTTCCGTCAACAGAGCGTGAACGCCGCCGCAGACGGCGCGGTGAGCGCGCTGCGAGAAGCCGCTTCCTCGATGCAGCCTGTCCGTCCCCTCATCGCGGAAGGTTCGCTCGACGCGCTGGTCCAGCCGCGCACCGGCGAATCGGCGGACACCCGCAGCCTTCGTCTGTCTCTGGTGGGCGAGCACGCGCCGGTGGCCGAACTCTGGATCGTGAGCGCGCACCCGACGCTCGAGCCGAGGCCCGCGCCGTCGCTGTCGCCCGACTACCCGGGACGGGTGGAGCCCGCCGAGTCCTCCTGGCCGGTGCTGGTGCTGCAGGGCGCGGGAGGAAACGCGCGCGCCGCGGTGCCCGGCGAGTCGACGCCCGATGAGCGCTCCGCCCGCTACGCAGATGCGTTGGCGGAGCGGGTCTCTGCACTGGCGCTCGATGCACCTTCCACCGGGATGCCGCTCGCGTTCGCGCGGGTGAGTGTGGGCCTTCCGCGTCCGGATGCGTCTCGCCTCGCGCCCTGGTTCGCGCGGGCCGCGGGCGACAACCTGCTCTGCGCGTCGTCGGAGAAGCGGGCCGAGGTCGTGGCGCTGCAGCTCGGTCCGGTGCGGTTGCTCGCGGTGCCCGGCGAACCATCGTGGTCGGCGGCGCAGGCGCTGGAGCCGCGCGCAGAGGCGACGCGTGTGGTGGGGCTGGCGGACGGCTACCTCGGCTACATCGAGTCCGCAGAGCTCGTGCGCGAGGGCCGCGGCGAGTCGAAGCGCCAGTACTTCCGGGCCGAACTGGTGGACGCACTCGCCGACGCCGCCGAGGAGGCCGCGCGCGCGCTGAATCATCCGTGAGCGTGAGTGGCCCTACAGCCCCGCGCCCTTCACCGTGAACTCCACGCCGGTCGTCTTGACCCGCGCGTCCCGGAGCTGGAAGGCGAGGCGCTCCATCAGACCCTCGGCGTCATAGGTCTCGATGAGCGTGGGCAGGAGGTTCACCGGGTCGACGCAGAGCCGGGCCTTGTGCGCGTAGAGGTCCTTCACGCCCGCCGGCGCCGTGTAGAGCATGCAGTAGCCGTCGCCGACGAAGCCCTCGTCCTTCCGCACGTGCCCGCCGGCGGCGCGCCCCTTCTTGAAGTCCTGTTCGATCAGCGCCAGCACCGGCGCGTAGCCGAGGTTCGTTGCCGGGTGCCGCGTGTCCCGCCGGGTCATCCGGTGCTCGAGGCCGATCCACACAGGTCCCGCCGCACCGAGGATCCCCGCCTCCTTCACGCGGAACTCGTCCGCCCGCAGCGCCGCGTTGTAGAGGAGGCGCCGGCCCTTCGCCGGACCCGCGACCACCTCGCCGATGATCGCCAGCGGGGACTGCTGGATGAACAGCTCCATCGTCTGCTGCGGGAGGAGCTTGCCGCCCACGCGCTCCTGCTTCATCAACCGCAGCTTGTAGGTGCCCAGCTCGACCACCTTCCGCTGTCCGGTGGCGATGAGCTCGGCCACGGGGAGCTGGGCGATCCGCTTCGCCTGCTTCTCCCGCTCATCGCTTCCGCCATCAGCCTGCGCGGCCGACGGCAGCGAGACGCCGAGGACGAGGGACGAGACGAGGACCGGGAGGGCGCGCATGCATCGCCGAGCATGGGACCCGGGTGCAGCGGGTGCCATCCCCGCCGCCTGCGCGGGACGCGTCGCTGAACACTCGTGGGTGGATTGCGCGCTCAGAGCACTATTTCCGGATCCTGTTCGCGCGCCTTGTAGAGGAGCACGGTCTTGCCGAGGATCTGAGCCACCTCTGCGCCGGTCTGCTCCGAGAGCATCTGCGCGCCGACCTTCCGGTCGTCGGGGCTTTCGTTGAACTTCACCTTGATGAGCTCGTGGTCGTAGAGCGCCTGCTCCACCGCCGCGACGACGCCGGGCGTCACGCCTCCCTGTCCCACGATCACCACCGGCTCGAGGTGGTGTCCCAACCCCCGGAGCTTCCGCCGCTGCTTGCCTGTCAGAGCCATCGTCCTACTTCTTGTTGAGGTACCGGATTTCCCTCTGAGCATCGAGGTGGTCCGGCTGCAAGTCGAGCGCCTTCCGGAAGTGCCCGAGCGCTTTCTTCTGATCGCCCTGCACGCGCGCGATCTGCCCGCGGAAGAACCAGGCGGCCGCACACCGCGGGTTGAGCCTGAGCGCCTGCTCGAAGTCCGAGCTCGCGTCCGCGTCGGCCTTCCGCGCGTCGGTCGTCATCCCGGTGAAGAAGCGGGACACGCCCCGCCACGCGTAGAACTCGCCCTCCTCGGGGTTGATGCCGATGGCCTCGTTGAGCGGCTCGAGCGCCTGCTGGAACCTGCGCGCCTTCACCAGCAGGCAGCCCCGCTGGAAGAGCTCCTCCGCGCGGAGGATGGCCACCACGTCGACCTCGCCGGCGCCGCCGGACTTCAGCTCCTCGAGGTACTGCGCACGCGCGCCGTCCTCGCCCAGCGTCCGGTACGCCTCGCCGACCTTGGCGAAGACGTCCGCCTTCAGCTTCGCCAGCTCGGGCGGGGCCTCGGGAGGGACGGTGTCCGGGTGGTAGACGCGCGCGAGCCGGAAGTAGGCCGCCTTCACCTGCGCGCTGTCGGCGTTCTCGGTCAGCTCGAGCACCTCGAAGTGGTTCTGGCCCTTCTGCTTCGCCAGCAGGGCGCGCAG
>CAZCWA010000474.1:0-4303 GCA_964502265.1 uncultured Myxococcaceae bacterium
GGAGGGAGCTGCTCCCGGAGCGCGGCCTGGCTCTTCGCCATCCGCGACAGCAGCATGGCTCGCCCGGAGCTCATCACCTGCTCGCTGCGCGTGTTCCAGTCCGCAAGCTCGCGCTCGGCATCCGGAGGAAAGAGCGGCGCTCCGCGGCCGCGGCGCTCGGCGTACTGCGCGATCCCGACCGAGTCCATGATCCGCTCCGCGCCGTCGACCAGCAGCGGCACGCTCACCCTGCCCCGCAGCTTCCGCGCGGCGAGACGCAGCGGCAGCTCGCCCATCAACGGAACGTGCTCGGTGTAGCCGTAGGAGATCCCGTGGTGATCGAGCGCCCATCGCGCCTTCTCACACCACGGCGCGAAGTGCTCGGCGTAGAGGTGGGGCATCCGCGGCACCCTAATCGCCCGGCAAACGCCGCGACTATGCCGTGTGGATCAACGAAGCGAAGACCGACGCCACGCGCGAGAAGCGGATCGGCGAGGCCGTGGGGTGGATCGCCGAGGGCAAGTCCAAGAGAGCCGCGAGATATGCAAGACGCAAAGCAGGCAGCTCCTGCTCCGCAGCCTCGAGAAGGCCCGTGGAGAGTGGGCGCTCATCTGCCTCACCCACAACCTGCTGAAGCTCCACCGCGCATCGGTCGCTTGAGCGGCCGCACCCCGCGGCCTCAGCGCTACGATGCGGCTACGAGCTTACGAGTCCGGCTCGCGGCTCCTTACCCCAACGGACTCCTAGGGAGCCCCTGCTACACCTTGGGCCTCGGCTGCATTGGGGCACCTCCGCACGTTGGTTTCCAGGCGGCTCAAGCCACCATCTGCGGACGGGCGGGTACGATCTCCGGCACCTCGATGGGCTCCTGCGCCGCGGGCAGGGTGATGGTGAAGCGCGCGCCGCCGCCGGGGCGTGCGCCGACGGTCAGGGTCCCGGACATCTGGGCCACGTATTCGCGTGACAGGGGCAATCCCAGCCCGGTGCCGCGGCCGGGCGCCTTGGTGGTGAAGAACGGCTCGAACAGCCGTTGCAGCGTCGACTCGGGGAGGCCGGGGCCGTTGTCCTCGACGGAGATCTCCACCGCGTCGTCCCGCTGCTGCGCGTGCACCCAGACCTGCGCGCCCTGCATCTTCGCCTCTTCCAGCGCGTCCGCCGCGTTCACCAGCAGGTTCAGCACGACCTGCACGAAGTGACGTTCGTGCACGAGGACCCGGGGCAGCCCCTCGTGCAGGTGGACCTGGATCTGCGCCACGTTCTTCAGCCGGACCTTTGCCATCCGCACCGCCTCGTCCACCAGCGCCGGCAGCTCGAAGGGGACGAGGGTCAGGGGGTCGGTCCGCGAGAAGGTGCGCAGGTCGCTGACGATCTGCCGGATGCGGTCCAGCCCATCGCGGCTCTCTTCGAAGAGCTCACGGACCTCCTCCTCGGTGAAGGCATCCGCGTCCCGGTGGGACTCCTCGAGGCAGCCGAGGTTCGCGCGGACGTAGGCGAGCGGGTTGTTCACCTCGTGCGCCACTCCGGCGGCCAGGCGTCCCACGATCGCGAGCTGCTCCGACTGCACCCGCTGCTTCTCGCTGAGCGCGAGCCGGGTCAGCGCTTCGGTGCGCGCCCGCGCTTCCTCGTCGCGCTCGTTGATGAGGCGGCGCAGGGCCGTCGCGCTCCAGACGGCGATGGTCCCGGTGGCCACCTGCATCAGGGACCACTCGATGACCCTCGCGGTTCCGACCCCGGCCTGCAGGGAGAGCCCGAGCGTCCACGCCACGCACACCACCGAGACCCAGACGACGGCGCGCACGTCCACGTAGATCAGGGCCACCACTGCCAGAGGCATGGCCAACATCCAGTGGAAGACGCCCGAGTCCACCCCACCGGTGAGCAGCGCCAGCAGTCCGAGCGCTACCGCCGAGGCCACCGCGCCCGCCGACCCCGCCCAGGCGTGGAAACGGGGGCCGCCCATGGGCATGTACCAGCCGAAGCCCGCCACCAGCCCTGCCCAGAGCAGGCGCACGCTCAAGGTCAGCCAGGAGAAGTGCCCGAGCTGCAGCCAGTCCACCGGGATGCAGGCGATGACGACCAGGGCGGCCAACATGAAGCCGCGGCGCTTGCCTCGCGCCTGGGGATCTCGCTCCTGGACGTCCATGCCGGATGCGTAGCAAGTCACGCGCCGCGCCCTGGAGCACCCCAAGCCCCCGTAAACACACGGCAATGTCGTCCGGAAGGGGGGTAGGGATTGACCGACCGATGGGAACGGACCCGGGCAGTCCGTGAGACATTGCCCGCATGGGGAGAAAGAGATGACGGGCACGCGGCTGATCCCACCGGGCAGCGAGGAGTCGTTCCCGTCCGCTTCCGGCGGTCGCTACCGGGTGCTCCGGAGCATCGAGGCGGGACCGGGCGTGCCGCTGCTGCTCGTTCATGGCGGCGGCTCGGACAACGCGGCGATCTCCTGGTACCGCGCCATCGAGCCGCTCTCGGCGGACCGTCCGGTGATCGCGGTGGACCTCGCGGGCTTTGGCTACACGGAGGGCGTGCCGGTCACCGGGTCCGCGGCGGGGATGGCGGATCAACTGCGCGAGCTGCTCTCGGTCCTTGGGATCGAAAGGGTGGCGATCGCGGGCGTGTCGATGGGCGGCGAGGTCGCGCTGCAGTTCGCGCTGCGTCACCCGGGGGCGTGCGCACGGCTCGTCGCGGTGGCGCCGGGCGGGCTGGTCTCGCGGATCGGCAGCCCCTTCGTGCACCGCTCGGCGTGGATGGCAACGCTGCTCCCGGATGCGGTGCTCCGGCCACTCGCGGCGATCGCCAACCGCTTCATGGCCGCGGTGATTCGCCGGATGGTGCACGACCCGTCCACGCTCCCGCCCGAGGTGATCGACGAGATGGTCCGCGAGGCCCGGCGGCCGGGCTCAGGCATGGCCTACGGCGCGTACAACCGGCAGGCGATCGGCCCGCGGGAGATGCGCAACAACCTCCGGCCCGTCGTGTCGCGCATCGAGGTCCCGACCCTCTTCTTCCACGGCGAGAACGACGTGCTGGTCCCCGCGTCCAGCTCCGTCGCCGCCGCCGAACGCATGCCGAACGCGCGCCTCGTCCTCGTCCCCCACTGCGGACACTGGGCGCAGCTCGAGGCCCACGATCGCTTCGTCGCCGAGGTGCGGCCGTTCCTTCAGGGCGACCAGGACTAACGGCTGGGCACCTCGTCGAGCCGAAGTTCGATCGTCATCTCGCCCGCGGGCCAGCGGACGACGTGCTTGCCGTACCAGCCCTCCGGCAGCGGAACGGAGACGGTCCGGCCGTCGCCCTCGTCCGAGGAGAGTTCCTGTCGCGGTGCGCGCTCCCAGTCACGGCACTCGGACTGCTGACAGCGCAGGAAGGGCTCCTCCCCGTCGTCGTCCCACAGCGACGGCTTCACCCCTTCGAACGCGCGCGCGTCGAAGGTCCGGCCTGACTGCACGCGCGTCTCGTCCCGCGGGTCGACGCGCTTGCAGAAGGAGGTGCCGTCCAGCTCCACGCACACCACGAGGTTGGGCGCCGCGCCGTCGTCCCATTGCTCGGGCGCGTGCGCCCTTCCAGCGCCGATGAGCACGAACCACCGCGAGCGGCCGGTGACCTCCGCCACACACCGTTGCTCCGGGGTCTTGCACCACAAGCCGGGCCCGCACGGCGTCTGCTCATCGCAGGCAGCGCGACAGGTTCCTTCACGCGCGAGCGCGACCGCCCAGGGCCAGGCGCTGTGGTCCACGTAGTCCCGAACGCAGTGAAGTCCCTCGACGCAGGGCCTCTTGTCGTCGCACCGCTCGCCCTGGACACCGAGGCAGTGCCCTTCTTCACAGCGGCTCGGCGCGACGCAGGCGCGGCAGACCTTTCCTCCTGATCCGCACGCCTCGTCGGATCTGCCCGCGACGCACGTCCACCCATCGCAGCAACCGTCGGCGCAGGTTTCGGGCTTGCAGTCTCCGGTGCAGGCCCAGCACGTCGCGCCGGCGCACGAGTCGAACGCGGAGAGGCACATCCCACCCACGCAGCAGCCCGCGCACGTGTTCTCGCAGGACACGTCCGGGTCCGCGCTGGTGACCGCGCAGCCCGCTCCACCCATTCCGCCGGCGAGGAGGAAGAGCAGCGCGAGCATTGGAGGGCCGTGCGTCGAGGTCATCGCGGCAGCACGACACCTAGCGCCGCCGGTGTGCCAGCGGCGTCGCCGGCAAACGTCCGCCGACGGAAGCTCGCGCCCTCTACCGCGCCGCGACGATCACCGCGCGGGCGAGATCCGCGTCCAGCGCGAACTCGGCGAAGCCCATCTTGAAGACGATGCCGGGCCAGTTGC
>CAZCWA010000475.1:0-1953 GCA_964502265.1 uncultured Myxococcaceae bacterium
GGATCCCAACCGCCCCTTCGAGATGCCGCCGGCGCCGTACCTGCCCTCGGACGCGCTGCAGCTCTGGTGGGGGGACGTGGACAGCATGGTGATGCTCGGCGCCTGCGGCACGGGCCACAAGGTCACCCTGGGCAACTCGCTGAACGTGTGCAGCCCCGCGACGGTCTATCCGCCGGACTTCTTCAACGGGCAGCTCATGCTGCTCAACCCCACCACGGGCGTGGGCTGCCACGTGGTGCCGCAGGGGCAGACCGGGCAGGGCTTCAACGCCAACCCCGGCCGCGGCAGCATGGGCGGCCCCACCACGGGGGCCTGCTCCAACGGCGACGACCTCATCTGGTCCCGCCCCGGCTGGATGGCGATGCGCACCCGCGGGGCGGCGTGGCGGGTGAACTGGGCGAGCGGCGAGCCGGTGCTGGAGTACGACTCGCCGGAGACGCCGGCGGTGGACTGGACCGAGGTGAGCCGCGAGGTGGAGCGCCTCAAGATCCGCCAGGGCATCCGGACGGCGCCCGCCAACCCGCTGCGCTGGTATCCGGACGACACGGTGGTGCCTGCGCGGCCGGCGATCAGCGACTGCACGCTGGCGCAGCTCCAGCCCGGCGGGGTGTGCGAGGTCACCTGGATGGTGCCGCCCGTCACCGAGCTGCAGGAGCTGCGCGCGGCCCTGCAGGCGCAGGTGCAGGAGGTGGAGGTGACCTTGACCCTGCGCACCCGCCGCCAGGACCAGGAGATGAACCTCGTCGACCTGCCGGACCAGGGCGACGGCTGGCCGAACGACGGCTACAAGCGGCGCGTCTACACCTTCCGCGTGGTCCCGAGGAACTTCCTGCCATGAGCCCGCACCTGCGAAACGCGCGCGGCGTCACCCTGATCGAGATCATGGTCGCCATCGCGATCGTCGGCATCCTCGCCGCGGGCGCGCTGGCGACCCTTCAGCCCGGCATCGAGCGGCGGCGCGAGGTCTCGGCGGTGCGCGAGATGTGGGCCGAGAGCATGCGCGCGCGGCAGGAGGCGGTGAGCCGGAATCAGGCCACGCGGCTCATCGTGGAGCAGCAGCCGGTGGACGGGGTGCTCCGGTGGGTGATGCGCTGGGAGCGTCCGCCCTGCGAGGACGGCTGGTCCGCCACCTGTCCCTCCGCCGCGTGCGAGGACCAGACCTGCCGCTCGGGCTGCGAGTGCGACGCGATGGGCACCGAGATCGTCCTCCCCGATACGGTCGACGCCCGTCCGCTTCACGGCGTGTGCTTCCAGGCGGGCACCGGCCGGCCGTTCCGGGGCGCGGGCATCGACTGCCAGCTCCCTGCGGGCGCGCAGCCGGCGTCGATCGTCGAGGACGTCACCATCGACAAGCAGCGGCGCGAGGACGGGACGCTGGTGCCGTTCCGGATGGTGTTCGACGGGATCACCGGCGTGCCCTCGCTGGTGGACTGCGCGCAGGCCGAGCCGCCGGCCGTCTGCGGCGCCTGAGCCCCCGGGACGCCAAGCGGGTGACCACGCCGCCCATCGAGAACGCGCCGTGGGTGCTCGCGCTCGACGTGGGCACCTCCTCGGTCCGCTGCGGGCTCTACGACACCGCGGGCCGCCGGGTCCCGTTCGGCAACTCGGTGCGCCGGCACACCCCGTCCTCGGCCCCGGGCGGCGAGGTGACCTTCGCCGCAGAAGCGCTCCTCTCCCGCGTGGCCGAGGTGCTGGACGAGGCCCTCTCCCAGGTACCGCCCGAGGCGCTCCTCGAAGGCCGCATCGCCGGCGTGGCCTGCGCGGCGTTCTGGCACGCGTGGGTGGGGGTGGACGCGAAGGGCGAGGCGCAGACGGAGGTGTGGCTCTGGCGGGACGGGCGAAGCCACGCCGAGGCCGCGGCGCTGCGCGACGCGCTCGACGAGCGGCAGGTCCACGCACGCACAGGCTGCGTCCTGCACGCCACCTACGCGCCCGCGCGCCTGCGCTGGTTCA
>CAZCWA010000475.1:2053-4299 GCA_964502265.1 uncultured Myxococcaceae bacterium
AGCGCAGAGCTGGTCATCCCCTGGGGGCTGTGGTGCTACCGGCTCGACCGGCAGCGGGTGTGCCTGGGCGGGGCGATGAACGACGGCGGCGGGCTCTTCGCCTGGCTCGCGGCGACCCTGCAGCTCCCCGAGGGCGAGGCGCTGGAGAGCGCGCTGGCCGCGTCGCCGCCGGACGGGCACGGGCTCACGGTGTTGCCGCACTGGGGAGGCGAACGGAGCCCGGGCTGGGCGGCGGACGCGCGGGGCGCAATCGTCGGGCTCGGCTTCCACACCACGCCGGTGGAGGTGGCCCGCGCGGCGCTGGAGGCGGTGGCGCTGCGGTGTGTGGAGATCGAGTCCGTGCTGCGCGAGGCGGTGCCGGGGCTCGGCGAGCTGGTGGGCACCGGCGGCGCGCTGGGCCGCTCGCGCGCGTGGCTGGGGATCTTCGCGGACGCGCTGGGCAGGCCGCTTCTGGCCTCGGACGAGGCGGAGGCCTCGAGCCGCGGCGCCGCGCTGGTCGCCCTCGAGCGTTGGGGCCTTCTGCGCGAAGGGGACGGGACGCTGGAGGGCGTGCCGGCCAGGGTGGGCGAACGCTTCGAGCCCGACCCGGGCCGCCACGCGATCTACCGGGCCGCCCGCGCGCGCCAGCGGGCGCTCTACGCGGCCGTTCAGGGCTCGTAGACGGGCAGCTCCACCCGGAACACGCTGCCGCGCTGAAGCTCGCTGGTGACGGTGATCCGCGCGCCCATGCTCCTCAGGATGCCGTGGCACACCGCGAGCCCCAGGCCGGTGCCTTGGCCAACCGGCCGGGTGGTGAAGAAGGGATCGAAGAGGCGCTCGAGGTGCTCGGGCCGGATGCCGGGGCCGTTGTCCTCCACCTCGACGACGATCCGGCCGTGATCCCCCAGCCGCGCCGCCAGCCGGACGCGGTTCTCCGCCTTCGGCCGGCTGGACACGGCGTCCACCGCATTGAGGATGAGGTGGAGGAACACCTGCGTGAGCCGGGGGCCCACCGCCTTCGCCAGCGGCAGCGTCCCGAACTCCCGCTGCAGCGAGGTCACGTCTTCGAACTTCCCGGCCGCCTGCTGAAGGCAGCCCTCGAGCAGGGCCACCACGTCCACCGGCTCCAGCGGCTCCTCCGTCCGCTCGCGCGCGAAGGTGCGCAGATCGCCCACGATGCGCTGGATGCGGCGTCCGCCCTCGATCGACTCCTCCACCGCCTGCACCAGCTCGGCCTGTCCCTCCGGGCTGCTCGCCTCGCCGGTGCGGAGCATCTGCACCGCGTAGGAGAGGTTGGAGAGGAGGAACGCGAGCGGGTTGTTGATCTCGTGGGCCACGCCGCCCACCACCACGGCGATGGCCTCCAGCCGCTGGGCCCGCTGCAGCTCCTCCTGCATGGCCTCGATCTCGCGGGAGCGCGCCTCCACCTTGCGCTCGAGATCCTCCACGCGCTGCCGCACCTGCTGGGCCAGCTCCCACTTCTGGGTCAGCGCGAAGGCGAGCTGCTTCACCTCCACCGTGTCGAACGGCTTCTTGAGGATGAGGTAGCGCTCGGGCGCGCCGAGCGTGTCGAGCATCTGCTCCCAGGAGTGATCCGAGTACGCGGTGCAGATGACGATCTGCAGCGACGGATCCACCGCCCACATCTCCGCGGCGGTCCGCAGCCCGTCCCAGCCCGGCGGCATCCGCACGTCGACGAAGGCCAGCGCGAAGGGCTCGCCGCGGGCGTGGGCCGCGCGCACCCGCTCGAAGCCCTCCTCGCCCTGGCTGGCGAACTCGAGGTCGAAGCCCTCCGAGGGCCGGGAGGGCGCAGGCACGTCCCCGAAGAGCGCGGACTCCAGCGCCAGCAGCGCATCCCTGTCGTCGGTGCCCCGCCGCGCGAGCACCTTGGCGAAGTCCGCGTGGATGGCGCAGTTGTCGTCCACGACGAGCACGCGCCGGTTCTGCGGGGTCGAAGGCAGGGGGCGGGATCCCATCGCCTCAGCGAACCTGCACTCGCCGGGCCATGGGGGCGCGCGGCGGATCTCCCTGCGAAGAGGCACGCGGCGTGCGGGTCGTGAGGCCCGCAGTGGGTCGACGATCACCCCCGAGAGGACACCCGCCGGCCCGCCCGCCCGGCCGCCCCCCGCCCGAGAACGTTCCCGGAGATCAGGCCGCCGCAGCGCCGCCGCGCCGGCCGCCTGCCTTGCCCTTGCCGGTGGAGCCGCCCTGGCCCCCGGGACCGCCCTTGCCGCCGGGACCGCCCGGGCCGCCGGCCTGCTTCGGGT
>CAZCWA010000476.1:0-4285 GCA_964502265.1 uncultured Myxococcaceae bacterium
TCGCCATGGCGCACCGAGTACCCGGACAGCGACTCGAGCACGTGCCCCACCGTGTGCCCGAAGTTGAGCACCTGGCGCAGGCCCACGCGCTCGTAGGGGTCCGCCTCGCAGACGCGCGCCTTCAGCTCCCGTGCGGTCCTCACCAGCTCGACGAGGTCCAATTCGGACTGCCCGCCCGCGCGCCACCGCTCCCAGACCGGCGCCTCGAGCGTCACCGCCATCTTCCACGCCTCGGCCAGTCCCTCCCGGCGCTGCGCAGCAGAGAGCGTGGTCCACAGCTCCGGGCACAGCCACGACTCGGCCGGGTAGTGGAAGACGCCGGCCGCGTTCTTCACCGCCGCCCGCCCCACGCCGACGTTCACCGCGCCCTTGCCGCCGAGGCTCGAGTCCACCGCGGCCAGCAGCGTCGTCGGCGCCTGAATCAGCCGCACGCCGCGCTTGAGCAGGTGTGCGGCGACGGTGCCGAGGTCTCCCACCGTCCCGCCGCCCACCACCAGCATCGTCCCCGTCCTCGGGAGCCCGGCGCCGGCGGCGAGAACGCGCGTCAACATGGCGGTCGACTTGGTGCGCTCGCCGGCGGGAAGCGCCAGCACGTCCAGCGGCTTGCGCTTCCGCAGCGCCCGCGCCACCTGCGGATGAAGGGCGAGCACCCGCCTGTCGGCCACGACCAGCGCGCCTTCCGGGAGCGACTCGCAGAGCTGCTCGAATCGGTCCCAGCGATCGCCCGGCGGGCACCACGCGCCCGGCGCCGAAGCCGGCTGCCCGACAGGCCCCTTCATGCCCGGTGCGGCCGCGCGAGGAGGGACAGCCACAGGTCGGCGAGGACCATCGAGACCATCGCTTCGACGACCGGCACCGCGCGCGGGAGGATGCAGGGATCGTGTCGTCCCTTCTTCGCGTGGTCTCCGAGCGTCGCGGGCGGCTTGAACCAGGTGCGCAGGTAGATGGGCTCGCCGTTCGAGAGCCCGCCCTGGATCCCGCCGTACGCGTCGACAGGCTCTGCGCGAACCGCGTGAAACTCCCGCCCCGTCTTCGCCAGCGCGGCCTCCATCTCGGGCTCGCCCCAGACCACGCCGGTGACCGCGCCGATGCTCCCGAGCGCATGTGCGGCCAGCGCCTTCAGCTTGCCGAACACCGGCTCGCCCAGCCCGACCGGCATCCCCTCCACGCGCACGTCGATCGCGCCTCCGATGCTGTCCCCCGCATCGCGCAGCCCGCGGATGAGCGCTGCCATCTTCTCGGCCGTCTCCGCGTCCGGGCAGCGAACCGGATTCCGGTCCACGTCCTCGCGCGTCAGTCCCAGCGGGGGCACCGGCGCATCGATCGTCCCGACCTTGGCGACCCAGGCCACGCAGCGGAGCCCGGGCAGCTCGCGGCGCAGCAGCGCCTCGGCCACCGCCCCGCCGATCACCCGGCTCAGCGTCTCCCGTCCACTGGTGCGTCCGCCGCCGCGCGGATCGCGGTGCTGGAAGCGCTCGCGCCAGACGCGGTCGGCGTGGCCGGGGCGATCCACGGTGGCGAGCTTCGCGTAGTCCGAAGAGCGCTGGTCCACGTTGCGGACGATGGCGGCGATCGGCGTGCCCAGCGTCTTGCCCTCGTAGACGCCGGAGAGCAGCTCCACGCGGTCCGCCTCGTTGCGCGGCGTGACGAGATCCGACTGTCCCGGCCGCCGGCGGTCGAGCGCGCGCTGCACGTCTTCGCCAACGAGCTCGACGCCCGCGGGGCAGCCGTCGATCACCGCGCCCATGGCCGGCCCGTGGCTCTCGCCGAAGGTGGTCAGCCGGAACAGCGTGCCGAAGGTGTTCATGCGCCGTGTTGTGCCACAACCTCACGCGCTCCACAGCGCGCGTTGCGCCCGCGCCTGCCGGACGAACCAGCGCGCGCCGAGCGGCAGCGGCGCTCCGCCCAGCCCCCGGATCGTCGCCGCGATCCTCCTCCCCGCCGCGCCGTAGGAGATCACCGCCACGCGCGCATCCTTCAAAGACAGACGCGGCGCCGAGAGTTCCGGCGGCCACGTCCACACGACCGCACCGCGCACGGAGATCCCATCTGCCTCCGCGCGCCGCACCCCCCACACCCGCACGCCCAGCCCGGCAGCGGCCCGCTCCAGCGCCGGCGCCACGCCTCCTCCTCCGAGCACCGTGACCTCGCGCGCACCCAGCACCTCGAGCACCGCGCGCGCGCCCTCCACGTCGGTGTTCGCGCCCACCCACCGGCCGTCCCGCCGGAAGAGCGTGTTCACCGCCTCGTCTCCACTGGAGAGCCACGCCGCGATGCGCCGCTTGAAGGGCCTCGTCACGGCGAAGCCGCGGTACCAGGGCGTCAGCGCCTCCACCAGCGGGACGGGGTCAGCGTCCTCGGGAAGGTCGATGCGATCGAACGGCGCCGGGTGGATCCGCGGCGAGCGCGATCCCTGGATCTGCGTGCCGAGGATTCCCAGCCGGGGTGAAGGCGAGAAAGCGCGATCGGCCCTCACCGCATCGGCCAGCAGCCGCTGTCCCGGCGCCGCCGCGAACGACGGCTCGAGCGCCACGTAGTCGAGCGCGTTCCCCGCTGCGAGCAGCGCGCGAAAGGGCAGGGCGAACGGCCCCATCCCCAGCACCGTCACCCGCTCCCGCCCAAACATCGACTGAAGCGCGCGCTGGGTCTCGAAGAGCCGAGCGGCGTCCGCCACCTCCCCGAGCGGCTCCACGTGCTTCACCCACGCATCCGCAGGCACCTGCGCGGACCGCCACAACGCCACCGCCGCGTCGGTCGTCAGCGGCATGCGCGCGTGGTGCGAAAGCAGCGGCCGAGGCCCCTCCGGATGCGGCCCCGTCCCCAGCTCCACGTCCGCCCAGCGCGCGGCGGCAGCCCACGCCGGAGGAATGGCCCGCCCGCGCTCGCTCACCAGCAGCGGCAGCACCTCGGCCAGGCCCAGAAGATCCAGCGCAACGTCCAACCCGCCGCCGCCTGCCTCGACGAGATCCGTCCGGAGCTCCAGCACCTCCGCGCCCGCGTCCCGGGCCCGCCGTGCGAACTCGAGCGCGCGCACGCCATCGACGCGCGGGGGAAGAGTGACCACCCTCATGGCGCGCACCGTAGCGGAAGACCCCTCAACGGCGGAGGGACGCTTCGAGCGCCGCGAGCGCCACGCCGAGCCGCCGCGCCGGGACCTTCGCGTGCAGGGCCTCGCGCTCCTCCCACAGCCCGCGCAGCTCCTCTTCCAGCGGGACGTCCGGGCGAAGCCGCGGTCGAGACGCGTCGCGGCGCAGGCGCTCGGCGTAGGTCTCGAAGGTGATGGGCACCACCAGCAGCTCGGCGTCCTCCAGCAGGTCCGGGTTCAGCGAGAGGAACCCTCCGCCCACCGAGACCAGCGAGCGCGTGGGCAGCGAGGAGAAGACCTCCCGTTCGGCGGCGCGGAATCCCTTCAGGTCCTCCCTCACCCACTCGCGCAGCGGCCTCGCCGCCCTTCGCGCGAGCTCCTCATCGAGGTCCACCGCCGGCCTCGGCACCATGCGCGCGAGCATCCGCATCAGGCTGCTCTTCCCGGCGGCGCGGTGTCCGGCGATCACCCAGCGTCGATCCTCCGCCAGCGGTGGCACGCGCGAGGCGGAGGCGCCCTGCAGATCCCGCCGCACGTCGTCTCGCAGCCGCGGGTCCACCACCTCGATTGCCTGGAGCAGCCCGAGCGACAGCTACGCCTCCACCAGCAGCACCGACTTGGGCGACGAGCGCCGGCGCCTCACGTCGTCTGCGGAGATGGCGCAGAGCACCGAGGTCGTCTTCCGCCGGCTGACCCGCGCGAGCAGCAGATCCGAGTGCTCGAGCATCCGCCTGAAGCCGAGCCCCGCACCGCCCGCGCCCGCGTTGACCTTCGCCCGCGCCTCGAAGCGCTTCACCGCCTTCACCACCGGATCGAGCGAGAGCGTGCCGAAGCGATCGATGGCGAGGAGGTAGACGCGCGCGTTCTCCACGCCCACGTGCAGCTCGCAGCCGTCCTCCGGATCGAGCACCGCGTCCTGCCGCCGGGTGGCGTGCCTCGGCCTGCCGTCCGCGTCCACCGGTGCCGAGAGCAGCGCGTTGGTGACCAGCTCGTGCGCCACGTCCGCCACCTGCGCCTGCACCGAATTGGGGAGCCCCGCGCGCTGCACCACCGCGTTCGCCCAGTCGGCCGAGTCGAGCATTTCCGCGTAGGTGGAGACGGTGCGCCTGCTCCAGATCGCCGTGCGCGGCTTGGTGAACTGCTTCCCGAGGCACGCGAGCGTCATCGTCAGCTCCCACGCCGAGGCCCGGCCATCCTCCC
>CAZCWA010000477.1:0-4280 GCA_964502265.1 uncultured Myxococcaceae bacterium
GGACGAGTACGGCACCACCACCGGCCGTCCGCGGCGGTGCGGGTGGCTGGACGGCGTGGTGCTCCGGTACGCGGTGAGGGTGAACGGCCTTTCCGGGCTGGCGCTGACCAAGCTGGACGTGCTGTCCGGGCTCAAGCAGGTGGCGATCTGCACCAGCTACGAGCTGGACGGCAAGCGGGTGACGGAGCTTCCCACGGACCACGAGGACCTCGCGCGGGTGAAGCCGGTCTACGAGACGTTGCCCGGGTGGGAGGAGCCGCTGGCGGGGGTGCGCACGCTGGATGAGCTGCCCGCGGCGGCGCTGCGGTACGTGCGGCGGGTGGAGGAGGTGGCGGGGGTGCCGGTGGTGTGCATCTCCGTAGGCGCGGATCGCGGCGAGACGATCCTCCTGCAGAACCCCTTCCGCACCGAGTAGGCCGTTTTCCGCCGGCCGAGGCTCTCCATCGGAGGGCGACTTCGCCAGGGCACAGTGTCGCGAGGGCGAGCGGGACTCTGTTAGACAGGGTGACCGCCCACCCGCGCCGGAAGAGAGAGGCAGATGTTCGGTCAGATGATCCTCGTGTCGGTCATCCTCGCGCAGACGGCGGGGGCGCCGGCGCCACAGGCCCAGGCGGCCTTCGAACGGGGCGAGCGCGCGCTGCAGCAGAGCCAGCTCGACGACGCGGAGGCAGCCTACCGCGACGCCCTCGAGGTCGCGCCGAAGTACGCCGAGGCCCTCAACGGGCTGGGCAGCGTGCTCTTCAAGAAGGGCCAGCGGGAGGAGGCGATCGCCCAGTTCCGCGCCGCCACCGAGGCGGACCCGCGGTTCGCGCTCGCGTACTTCAACCTCGGCTTCGCGGCCCGGCGGACGAAGGACTTCGCCGCCGCCGCCCGGGCCTACGAGACCTACACCCGGCTCAAGCCCGAGGACCCGGACGGCTTCTACGGCCTGGCGGAGAGCTACCGGGAGCTGGGAGACCGGCAGAAGGCCATTGCCGCGTACGAGCAGTACATCCAGCGCGAGAACCGCCCCTCCGAGCAGAAGTGGGTCGACCGCGCGAAGGAGTCGGTGGCGAAGCTGCGCGCCGAGGCGGCTGCGACACCGTCAGCCCCGGCGCAGCCGCCCGCGGTGGCGTCCGTCCCCCAGACGTCGCACGGATCCGCGCAGGGACCTCAGGCACCGCAGACGACGCCACCCAATCCGTCCGGCCAGGCGGCCGCGGTCGCGCCGGGCGGACAGCCGGGGCCCGGCGGTGCCGGGGCTCGGGCGGAGAGGCCGGAAGTGCCTGCACCCGGTCCGGCGCCCTCGAGCGGCGCGGGAGGCCTGGGCACGCGGGGGGCGCGGCCGGGTGGTGGCGACGGCGTGGGGGCGCCCTCGGAGCTGGCGCGCACCCGCCTCGCCGACGGGGATCGGTTCATGGCGGAGAAGAACTACCGGGAGGCCTCGTTCGCCTACCAGGACGCGGTGAACGCGGCGCCGGACAACGTCGAGGCGCTGTTCAAGCTGGGCAACACGTACGCGGTGCTCGGCTACTACGCGCAGGCCATCGAGCGGTGGAACCGGGTGCTGCAGGTCTCCGGTGACGCCGCAGTCCGCAAGAGCGCCGAGGACAACATCACCCGCGCGAAGGCCCGGATGGAGCAGGCCGGGGGCAGCTCCCCGCAGGCGCAGGGGCAGGCCCCGGGCTCCGGACCGGTCGCGCAAGCCACACGGGCCCAGGCGCGGCAGGCCTACGAGAGCGGGGTGCGGCAGATCAACGGGCGGGACTTCGAGAGCGCGGTGAAGAGCCTGACCCAGGCCATCCAGCTCGAGCCCGGCCTCGCGGTGGCGTACATCGCCCGCGGCAGCGCCTACGTGGGGCTGCGCCGGTTCAACGAGGCGGTGCAGGACTACCAGTACGCCCATCGGCTGGACCCGAACCTCTCGTCGCCGCTCTACGGGCTGGCGGAGTCCTTCCGGGCGCTGGGGCGCAACTCGGACGCGCGGCAGTTCTACGAGCGCTACGCGCAGTCCACCGCGGCAGACGTCCGCCCGGAGCTGCAGGTCCAGGCGCGGGAGAAGGCCGCCCAGCTCCGGTAGCGCCGGCGCACCCAGGCACGGCGCTGTCGCCACGAACGAGGCGTCAGGCGTGGGCGCCAGCCAGGTTGGCGCGCTCGACGAGGAGCTCGGCGAGGCGGCGGTGGTTCCGGAAGAAGCTGGTGAAGTGCCACATCCTCCTCGGGGTGCGCACCGCGTAGACGGTGATGGGTCCGGGAAGGACGTGCATGCGCCGGATGTCGCTCCAGGGAACGCGGGCGCGGGTGACCATGCCGCGCCAGGTGACCCCGGTCTCGTCGACCACCACCGCCGAGCGGCCGTAGTAGAGGACCGCGAGCCCGAAGAAGAGCGCGAAGCCGGCGGCGGAGAGGAGTGTCTGCGCCGGGATGCCGTCGAAGGTGAGCAGGTAGACCAGGACGCCGGTCCAAAGCGCTCCCGCCACCGCCATCAGGATGGGGAGCACCACGAAGGGCCGGAAGACGAGGGGCTGCTGGGCTTTGCGCTCCATGCCCGGAAGGTAGTGGCGCTCCTTCCTGCAGGCAGCGCCCGGCCGGCCGGCCGCACAACCGCGTGTGGTATCGGATGAAGCGGACTTCACCCGCCCGAGACGAAGTTCCAGGTCACCACCGCGCCCAGCAGCGCCATCAGCACCCCCACCGCCACCAGCGCGTACTCGGCGCGATGGGCCGCGGTCGGCTTTGCGACGGACGCGGTGGCGCGTGCGGTGTCGCCCTCCTCGGCAAGGGACTCGTTTCCGGGCGAGGGGTCCTCCTGACCCGATGCATTGACGTCAGACGAACTGGAACCGTCTGACCCGGTGGCGGGGGAGGGCTCGGGTGGCTCGGGCTCCCGGGGGGCGGCGCGGTACCTCAAGAGCGAGTGCCCCATCTCGACCACCGCCCCATCCGGAAGGGGCGCGGGCCCCAGGACGCGGCAGCCGTTCACGTAGAGCCCGTTCGGGGCACCGAGATCCTCGATGGTGTGGCCCCCGTCCGGCGTCCGTCGCAGCCGCGCGTGCCGCCGCGAGACCGCCCGATCGCGCACCCGCACCGCCACCGTGTCTCCCCGCCCGAGATCCATGCTCTCCCCCGCGAGCGGAAACCGCCGGCCCACGTCCAGGCCGGTCAGGCAGACCAGCGCGGCGCAGGTGGTGTCCTCCGGCTCCTCCAGTCCGCCGAGGAGCTCCTTGAGCACCATCGCCGTCTGCGGACGCGCGCCCGCTTCGTCCTCGCCCGGGGAGGGAAGGCGGAGAAAGACGTCCTCCGCGAGGGCGAGCCGCTCGCCGCTCAGCAGCAGCCTGGCCACGCCCGCCGGGGAGAGCACCCCATCCACAGCGAAAGGCGCATTCCCGCGCACCATCAGGCGGTCGCCCTCCACCCGCAGCTCGAAGGCCTCGGGTGGCACGCCGGGCACCACCACCGCGTCCTCCGCGCCACCGCCGAGCGGCCAGCTCCCGTCTCCCAACTCCACCTCGGTGGCCTCGCCGCCGATCTCGATCACCAGCTTCATGTCTGCCGCTCACGAGCAAGGGCAGGGCCACCCGCAAGATGCCGTCATCGCTGGGGAATTGCCGTTCGGGCGTCCACGGCGTGAAGTGCCCGTCCGCGGACGCGGATGTCGGATAGAACACGCCGCATGGTCCAGGCCCGCCGCGCTCCCCGCTCCACCGTTCTCTCCGCGCTCGTCGCCGCCACGGTCCTCGCGGCCGGGGGCTGTCGGGACGAACAGGCGGGGCCGAAGCGCAGGGCTGTGGCGACCACGAAGGCCGCGGCGCCCGTGGCCGGGCGGGTCCTCGAGCAGCTCCCGCCGGACCTCACCTACCGCAGCAACGCCACCTGGGCCGGAGGCACCGTGCGCTACCACGGCACGCGGGTCGAGCCCGCCCAGGCCGCGCCCGGCCAGCCGGTCCGGCTCATCCACTTCTTCGAGGCCCTGAAGGCCCCGCCGTCCGGCTACGGGTTCTTCACCCACATCGTCGATCCGGGCTCGGGCGGGATGCTGGTCAACGCGGACCATCCCTTCGCGGGCGGAACGCTTCCGCCCGAGCGCTGGCCGGTGGGGCGCATCGTCACCGACGAGCACACCCTCCCCATGCCGCCGCCGGGGGCCCGGCTGGTGCTCGGCTTCTGGAACGACGCGGGCCGGATGCCGGTGGACCAGGCCGACGCGCACGACGGTGAGCGCCGCGTCTGGGGCCCGGTGTTCGGCGGCGGGGGCGCGGGCGCCACCGCGGGCTCGGCCGCGAAGACGGCGGCCGGAGGAG
>CAZCWA010000478.1:0-4251 GCA_964502265.1 uncultured Myxococcaceae bacterium
GTGGGGTGGGGAGCGAATGAGGGCGGAGGGAATAACGCCGCGCCCTTTTCGTCGGTCGCAGTATCCCCAGTAGGTAGGCGGTGAGAGCCATGGCCCAGAATCCGGCGTGCAGGACATTCCTTACGATGCTCTCCCCTTTCATCGACGGGGAGCTGTCGCCGTCCGAGCGGACGACGGTGGAGCGCCACCTGGCGGTCTGCCCCGAGTGCACGATGCGGGTGGCGGACTTCCGGGCGGAGAGCGGACTCATCCGCCTCGGCATGGAGATGCTCGCGGACGAGGCGGACTTCACCGGCTTCGCGCAGAAGGTCATGGCCCGGGTGACGCCCGAGCGCCCGCCCCTCTGGGAGCGGATCAAGCTGGCGGCCTCGGAGATGTTCGCGCACCAGAAGGGCGCCCTGGTGACCGCCGCGGCCACGGTGACGGTGGTGGTGCTGGGCACGCTGCTGGTGACGCGGGACGGCACGCCCATGGGTTACGCCAGCGAGCACGTCGCGGTGCAGGAGGTCACGGTCGAGGAGGATGCGCGCGTGGCCCCGGTGGTGATGAGCACCGAGAGCGGCAACACGATCATCTGGCTGGTGAACCAGCCGGAGAAGAAGAAGCGCACGGGCGAAGAGGACGAGGAGGAGGTGCGCGAAGTGCCGCCCACTGGAGGTGAGCTGTGATGCGCGAGGGCCGGAAGCTGTGGGGCGCTGCTCTGACGTCGGCGTTCGTGATTGCCCTGGTGGCCGCGCCGGGTGAGGCGCGCGCCCAGGACAAGCAGGACAAGGACAAGGTCGACGTGCGGGCGGAGGTGGTGCTCGCCTCCAACGAGGGCGACGAGATCGATCCGCCGCGGCTGGCGCAGATGAAGGAGGAGTTCGCGCGCAGCGGGATCGCCTTCACCTCGTGGGTGCGGAAGAGCGAGCAGCGCGTGTCGCTCACCCGAGGCCAGAAGCAGGACGTGTCGTTGCCCGACGGGCGCAAGGCCACCCTCGGCCTCGAGCAGATCAAGGAGGGCAGCGCCTTCGTGCGCGTCTCCATCCCGCAGGACAAGCAGCGCAAGCTCGTGGACACCGTGTACCAGCTCGGGCGTCAGGGCTCGGTGTTCATCCGCGCCGGCGACCACGCGGGCGGGGTGCTCATCCTCGTGCTCTCGCCGCCGGGACAGTAGCCAGCGCCTGTCGCACGCCGCGGCCTCCTTCGGCCTCGGCCCAGGTGACGATGTCCGCACCGAGCCGTGCGTGCCGGTGCTCGTCCCTTGCGATGAGCCGGTGCACGTGGGCGATTCGCGCATCGCGCGCGGCGTCCGCACGACGAAGCGCACGACGGGCCGCCTCGCCCTCGCCCACCACGCCGTCCTCCAGCGACTCCACCGCCAGCCGCGCCAGCTCCTCCGGGCGTGAAGCACACGCGCGGCTCGGCCTCGACCACTGCGGCATCCAGCGCGGGCGCAAGGTGCGGCCGGCGTGATGGCTCGCGATCGTGAAGCAGAGCGCCGCGTGACGGACCTCGTCCGCCGCCGCCGCGAGGGCCCCGTCCACCAGCACCTCCGGCGCGCGGGCACCGTGCAGATCCGCCGCGAGCTCGAGGAAGGCAGGGACGGACGCGTACTCGGCGCGGCCGGCCGAGAGCCAGCGCGAGACCTCCTCCGCATCGGATGCATCGAAGTCCGAACGACGGGAAGGCTCCATCAGCGGCCCCGCCACCACGTCGGGGAAGAGGAAGTCGCCGCCGTCCTCGGGGCGAAGCGGCCGGCCTTCGATGCAGAGCGGGGGCGGGCAGCCGTACATGATCGGCGCCTTCAGGGTCAGCGCGAGTGCGTGCTGCACCCCGCCCTCGCCCGGGCCGGTGAAGGTGCCGCGCCACGCCAGGCTGACGATGCCCGCCGAGCCATACACGCCGCCGTGGACGCCGCCCCGCCACACCGAGTCCCGCTGAAGCACCATGCCCAGCTCGGCGCCCGCCATCGGTGCGATGCCGGGTGCCGCCTGCCCGCCGATCGCGCCGCGGAAGCTGCGGCCCTCGCCGAAGAGCGCCTCCGCCTGGAGGAAGGCGCCATACGCGGCGTAGAACCCGCCGGGGTTGTACCGCCCCGAGTAGCTCATCCAGGAGACTTCGGTCCCCAGCCCGAACCCGCCCCGCTCGCCGAAGGTCCAGGTGGCCAGCAGGCCCGGGCTGACGAAGCCGTCCGCCTGTGCCGCGCCGCTGCTGAGCCCCACCGCCGCCCCCATGATCGCCGCGGCCTTGCGCCGCCACCGTCTGCTCATGAACGAAGCATGCGGGAAGCGCGCGGACCTTTCCAACCTCGCCGCAGCCCGCTCAGTTTCTCAGCACGATCGACAGGTTCAGGGCCGCCGCGAAGGTCACCCACGCGAGGTACGGGACGAGCAGCAGGCCGGCCGCACGCCGCACACGCAGGAAGAGCGGGAGCAGCGCCGCCAGCGCCAGCCAGAGCAGGCCGATGTCGACGAGCGCCAGGTCCGGGCGGCGTGCGCCGAAGAAGAGCGGCGTCCAGGCGGCGTTGAGCGCGAGCTGCACCGCGTAGAGGGAGAGCTCCTTGCGCGCCGCGCCGAACGAGCCGCGCTCGCGCCAGACGAGGAAGGCGGCCACCGCCATCGCCACATAGAGCGCCGTCCACACCGGACCGAACAGCCAGCCGGGCGGTGTCCAGGGCGGCTTCTCCAACGTCGCGTACCAGCTCCCCGGCGAGGAGAAGGCGCCCAGCGAGGACGCCAGCACGGACCCGCCGAGGAAGACCCCCAGCGCGATTGCGTCCCGTTTGCCGAAGGGACGGGCGAGCCCGCGCGGCCGGCGGATCACGTTTTCCATGTCTCGAGGATGAACATCCGGGGCGAAGACGCCCACCGGGACGCGACGGCAGTTCCGGTTGCGCCGGTCCCCACCGGTGGGAAGTCTTGGCGCATGGGGAGCGAACTCCAGATTCTCGATGCAGGCCCGGAAAACTTCGACGCGCTGGTCTTCGAGCCGCGCAACCTGCTGGTGGTGGTGGATTTCTGGGGGCCCGGCTGTCCCAACTGCGAGGTCTTCGCCCGGGATGCGCCGTCGCTCCTCGAGCAGCTCCCCACCGACAGGGTCCGGGTGGTGAAGGTCAACGCCTACGAGCACCCGGAGCTGGCACGAAGGTTCGCGCTCTTCGGCATCCCCACCTTCCTTCTGGTGAAGGACGGGAAGCTGCTGGGGAAGATGAGCGAGTACTACGGGCGCGAGTACTGGCTCGGCGTGGTGGAGGACCACCTCCCGACCGGTGGCGAAAGTGGCGGCTCCCGGGAACCGGCAATGGGCTGACGCGGCCCGCGCGAGCCAGTACCTTGCCCGGGTGAGCGAGCGCATCGTCACCCTGATGGAGGACGCGGAGCGGCTGCTCGAGCCGCCCCACGGACAGGAGGTCCGGTTCAAGCTGTCGCGGTTCCACGAGCTCTGTGATCGCGGAGACCTCGAGGCGACAGGACGATGTCGGGGAGAGCCGACTTCGCCGAATCGAGCGCCTCCCGACCCGTTCCCGCTTCCAGCACATCGTACCCGCTCTCGCGCAGCAGCAGTGTGAAGGCGTGGCGGACCGCCTCACTGTCCTCGACGAGGAGGACCCGTCCCCGGGACTCGGATCCGGCCGTCAAGTCGACGACACGCGTTGAGTCTCCTCGGAGGGGAGGGTGAAGAAGAAGCGGCTGCCCTTTCCGAGCTCGCTGTCGACACCGATTTCACCGCCATGGAGCTGGATGAAGTTCCGTGCGATCGCGAGGCCCAGACCCGTGCCGTGATGGCTCCGCGCCCGCGAGCTGTCCACCTGCGCAAACTCCCTGAAGATCATCTCGTGATGCTGCGGATCTATTCCGATGCCGTTGTCTTCGACCGTGATGCGGAGCCAGCGATCGTCCCGCTCCCAGCGTCGCGCTTCCAAACAGATAGTCCCGCCAACCGGCGCAAACTCGATCGCGTTACCCATCAGATTGCTGAGGACGTGCAGGACCTTGTCGCGGTCCGCATCGGCGCGGGGAAGATCCGGGTCGATCGACCGCTTGAGCTCGATCCCCTTCTTTCGGATCAGCGACGCACTCATATCCACCACCGTGTCGACGAGGCTGTCGACATCGAAGCGGTTCGGCCGAAGCTCGATCGCGTTCGCGTTCGTCCGCGCGTAGATGAGGATCTCCTCGATCATGTTGAGGAGCTGCCGGCTCGATCCGATCACGGATTGCACCGCCTCGCGCTGGCGGTCGGTGAGTTCCCCGAGCAGGCCGTCGCGCA
>CAZCWA010000479.1:0-4249 GCA_964502265.1 uncultured Myxococcaceae bacterium
TCGCTGACCGGGGCGATCGAGTTCTTCGATTCGGCGGCGGTGAACCAGCCGGCGAGCGTGCCCGGGGTCTCCACCGCCAGCGCGGTGGGGACGGGGACGGCGGTGAACGTGCCGCCGGGCAACTACTACGTGCTGGTGGAGGCGGACAGCACCGACGTGGTCCCCGAGTTCAGCGAGTCGAACAACGTGGGCGCCAGCGTGCTGCCCTTCACCCAGGGCTTCGACCTCGTGGCGCAGGCGGTGGGCGGAGCGCCGGTGCAGTCGGGGCCGGGGAACCCGGTCACCGTCAACGTGTCTTGGGCGAACCAGGGCACCGATCCCTCGGGCGGGCCGGTGAAGTTCGAGCTCTACCTCTCGGTGGACGACACCTTCGACAGCAACGACTTCCTCATCCACGAGTGGACCGAGCCCCAGATCGCGGGCGGCCAGTCGCGGACGAACCAGCCGCAGAGCTTCAACGTGCCGGCGAACGTGCCGGGCGGCGAGTTCCACTGGGTCCTCCGGGTCAACGCGCCGCCGAACCCGGTCACCGAGGCCTCCACCGCCAACAACACCGTGGCCTCCACCGCCAAGACCGAGATGCTCCAGGCGGACCTGGAGATCCTCTCGGCGGAGCTGCTGAACGCTTCGGGGGTCCAGCCCATCCGCGAGGGCTTCCTCGGCGAGAAGGTGGTGGTGAGCACGACCTACCAGAACATCGGCGGGGCGAACGTGAACGGCTTCCGGATCGGGGTGGCGCTGTCGAAGGACGCGAGCCTCAGCCTGCTGCCGGGCGGTGACTTCATCTTCCATGACGAGGACGTGGGGGCGGTGATCGCCGGCGCGAACCCCACCACCGCCACCTTCGAGGTCACCCTGCCGCTGGTCGACCGGGGAGGGAACCCGGTGGCGGCGGGCTCGTACTACGTGTTCGTGATCCTCGACTCGTACCGGACGCTGACCCAGCTCTCCACCAGCAATGACACGAAGGGGATCGGCGCGGTGACGCCGGAGCCGATCAACATGCGGCGGCCGGCGGCGGACTACGCGGTGATCAAGGTGGACGTGCCGGCGGCGGCGGGCGTGGGCGAGGTGATGCCGCTGTACCGGGTGATCAAGAACGTGGGCAACCTCGATGGGCCCCCGGTGCAGTACCGCTACTACGCCTCGGCGAACCCGCTGGTGACCACCAGCGACGTGCCCCTGGCCATCGTCTCCTCCACCGGCGCCGTGCTGGACTCGGGCGAGGTGGAGCTGGAGAAGGGCCAGAGCGATGCGCGGACCGAGCTCGTCCGCATCCCCGCGGGCGTGGTGCCGGGCCTCTGGCACGTGGGCGTGGTGGTGGACGTGGGCAACGCGGCGGTGGAGCACGACAAGGGGAACAACGCGGGCGTGGCCTCGAGCACGGTGCAGCTCGTCCCCTCCACGCTGGTGATCACCACCCAGCAGCTCCCGGACGCCACCCTGGGCCTCCCGTTCGACTACCGGCTGGCGGTGCAGGGCGCGCAGGAGAACCTGACCTGGACGGTGGAGGGCGGGATGCCGCCGGGGATGACCCTGCGGCCTGACGGCACGGTGACCGGCGTGCCGACCGGAACCGGCGTCTTCACCTTCACCACCGTCGTCTCCAACGGGAAGATCGAGGCCATGGCCCGGTTGGTGCTGCGCGTGCTCTCGCCCACCTCCGAGCTGACGGTCACCACGGCCTCGCTGCCGCCGGTGATCAACTCGACCTCGGTGACCTACCGGGCAAACTTCGCCGCGGCGGGCGGGACCCGGCCGTACACCTGGCGCCTGCTGTCGGGCGTGCTGCCCAACGGGCTGGTGCTCTCGTCGGACGGCACCATCGAAGGTGCGGTCAAGCCGGGCGTGGCCATCGGCGAGACGCCGCTTCTGGCCGAGGTCACCGATGGGCTGGGCAACCGCTCCTCGCGGCAGCTCCGGCTCAAGGTGGTGGAGGCCGGCGCGCTGGTGATCACCTCGCTGGCGCTGTCGGAGACCATGGTCAACGCGGACTACCTCTTCGACGTGGCGGCGCGGAACGCAGACGGGTCGCCGCTGGCCAAGCCGCTGACCTGGAAGATCGCCTCGGGGCGGCTGCCGGAGGGGATGACCCTCACGGTGGCGCAGGACGAGCTGGGCCTGCTCACCGGCCGGCCGGTCGAGGCCGGGGACTTCGTGTTCAGCCTGCAGGTCACGGACGCACGCGGCCGCTCGGACGTGGCAGACTTCATCCTCCGGGTGCACCCCGCCCGGGCGAAGATCAGCGCGGTCAATCCGCCGGGCGTGCTGCGCCCCGGCGATGAGGTCTCCTACCAATTCACCACCGGCAACGCGCTGAGCCGGTATCGACTCTTCTCGGGGGCTCTCCCCCCGGGTCTCACCCTGGATGAAAACGGTCAGGTGACCGGCACCGTGCAGATGGAGGACGCGTTGGGTATCTGGAACTTCGTGGTGGAGGCGCATGCGCCGGCCACCGGATCGAGCCTCGGCGCGTACGCGCTCGAGGTGCAGCCGCAGCCCGAGACGGTGGGCTGCAGCGCCGCCGGCGGTGGCGCAGGATGGCTCGCGTTGCTGGCTCCGTTGGCAGCGCTCTTCGGGCGGCGCCGGGCGGCGCGCGTGGCGGCGGTGTTCTCGGCGGCGGCGGTGGCGGTGCTCCCGTCCCTGGCGTCGGCGCAGACCCCGTCGAACTACGTGGTCACCGGGCCCTTCGCCCAGACGTACCAGGCGCTCACCAGCGGCAGCAACGTGGCGCCGTCGCTGACCACGTCCGCGGGCGTGACCGGCGTCTCGCTCCCGTTCGAGTTCGAGTTCTACGGCCAGAGCTACACCCAGGTCGGGATCTCGCTCCACGGGTACCTGTCGTTCGACTCGCGGGCGGGGCACTCGTCGAACCTGTCCATCCCGCACAACAGCACCTCGGCCACGGTGCCCCACATCTTCATCGCGCCCTGGTGGGACGCCATGAACAAGACCACCAGCAACCCGGCGACGATCGTGCGGCACGGGACGCTGGGTTCGGCGCCCAACCGGACCTTCGTGGTGGACTGGCAGAACGTGTGCCCCACCTCCTCCTGCAGCACGGCGCGGGTGAACTTCCAGGTCCAGCTCCACGAGGGCACCAACAAGATCCGCTTCGTCTACGGACAGGCGACCGGGACCTGGTCCGGCACCGCCTCGGTGGGCATCCAGCGGGCGGTCAACGCGGGACAGGCAGGGCTGTCCTGTGGCGCCTCCTGCGGTCAGTCGCACTGGCCGGCGAACCAGGCCATCGAGGCCTCGCTGCCGCCGGACCTGCTGCTCCGCTCGATCAGCGTGGACGACACCGGCTTCGTGGGCGTGCCGTTCCAGGCGGCGGCCACGGTGGGCAACAACGGCGGCCTGCGGGCGAACATGGTCCGGGTGCGCTACTGGCTGTCGACCGATGCGACCATCGACACCGGCACGGACATCCTGCTCGGCACCTCCAGCGCGGCGGACGTGGACGCGGGCGTGGACACGGTCGTGCTCGCCAGCCTGACCATTCCCTCCGGGACGGAGGTGGGCCAGTACTACCTGCTCTCGCGGGTGGACCCGGACAACAACGTCTCGGAGACGCGCGAGAACAACAACGACGGCGTCCCGCTGCTCTTCCGCGTGGGCGCGCCCACCCCGGATCTGACGGTGGACGCGGTCAGCGCCACCCCCGCCACGGTAGGCCCCGGCGCCACCCTGAACGTGACCCGGACGGTGCGGAACCTGGGCAACGCGGCCTCGGGCGACTTCACCGTGACCTACTTCGTCTCCGACAACCAGGTGGTGAGCATCACCGACACGGAGATCCACAAGGAGCAGCTCACGTCCCTGGGCGCGGCGCCGGCGTCGTCCCAGCAGTCGGTGAGCATGGCGCTGCCCTCGAACCTGAAGGCGGGCCGGTACTGGATCGGCGCCTGCGCGGACTGGGACTCGGCCGCGAACCCGCCCTCCTCGGTGACGGAGATCAGCGAGGTCAACAACTGCGCCACCGCGTCCACCTCCTTCGTCCTCAACACCGGCGCGGTGACGGTGCTCACCAGCACGCTGCCCGGCGCCACCCAGAACGCGCCGTACGGCGAGCAGCTCGGGGCCACGGGCGGCAACGGCAGCTACACGTGGAAGGTCGAGAGCGGCACGCTGCCGCCGGGGATGTCGCTTGCGACCAACGGGCTGCTCTCGGGCAACCCGTCGAGCGCGGGAAGCTTCTCCTTCACGGTGGAGGTCTCCTCCGGCGGTGAGAAGGCCACCCGCGGGC
>CAZCWA010000480.1:0-4246 GCA_964502265.1 uncultured Myxococcaceae bacterium
GCACGGTGGGGCGGTTGCAGGAGAGGACGAAGTCGAAGAACGCGTCGAGCTCGGACAGCGCGCGGGACAGGCGCTACGCCTCCTCGGCCTCCACGTCGGCGAAGGCCGCGTCGCCCAGCCGCCGCACGCGCTCGAGGCGCCGCTGGAAGGAGCGGAGCCGGCGATCCTGGCGGGCCAGCTCGAAGCGCGCGCGCAACAGCTCCAGCTCGTGCGGGTAGAGCTTCTCGGCCTTCACCAGCACAGGCTCCCGCACGCCGACCTTGCCGAAGTCGTGCAGCAGGGAGGCGTAGCGCAGCTCCTGGAGCTCGGCGGCGCTGAAGCGGGTGCCCGCGTACGGCCCGGTGGAGAGCCGCTCCAGCGTCGTCGCCAGCGAGACGGTGAGGTCGGCCACGCGCCCCGAGTGACCGGCGGTGGTGGGATCGCGCGACTCGATGGCCACCACCGACGCGGCGACGAAGCCTTCGAAGAGGCGGTTGATCTCGTCGTGGAGGAGCGCGTTCTCGATCGCCACCGCGGCCTGTCCGCCGAGGACCATCAGGAGCTCGGCGTCGTCGTCGGTGAAGGGGCCGCCGTCGGTCTTGTTGAGCGCCTGCAGCACGCCGGTGCACTCGCCGGCCGCGTCCCGCATGGGCACGCAGAGCAGCGAGCGGGTGCGGAAGCCCGAGGCGTCGTCGAAGGAGCGGTTGAAGCGCTCGTCCTCGTACGCGTCGGCGAGGTTCAGCACCGCTCCGGTCTGCGCCACCGCGCCCGCGATGCCGCTTCCGTTCTTCACCCGGATCTCGCTCTCGGTGCCCTGGGCGACCTTGCTCCACAGCTCGTCGCGGTCGCGATCGAGGATGAAGAGCGAGCAGCGTTCCGCCTCGACCACCCGCGCCGCCTGCGAGAGGATGAGCGGGAGGAGCTGGTCGAGGTGCCGCTCCGCCGTCATCGCCTGCGCGACCTCGAGGATGGACTGCAGCTTCTGCTCGCGCTTCGAAGGCGAGGCAGCGGGAGGCGCAGCGGCAGGCGAGGCGGGAGGAGCGGAGGCCTTGGCGTTCATGGTCGAGCGGGTGTCGAGGTTATCACGCGGTCCGCGCGCACCCTCGCGGCGGCGCGTGCCGAGCGGGCCGCTGCTCTTCGCGTTCTCTGCGTTCGCGTGGGTGCTTGCGGGGTGCGGCGCGCGGGCGTTCCTGCACATGGAGCATCGCCCGGTGGGCGAGCAGGTTCGCGTGTGGCTCGGCGGCGGAGGCAACAGCACGGTGGTCGCGGACGCCGGCGGCGGCGCGCTGCTGGTGGATCCGAAGATGCTCGGCTTCTCGCGCAGGCTGCGGGCCGAGGTGGAGGACACGCTGGGGCGGCAGGTGCGGCGGATCCTGCTCACGCACTCGCACCTGGACCACGCGGGCGGTGCGGGCGGTTTCCGGCACACCGGCGCGGTGCTGGTGCACCCGAGGACGCGCGCGCGGCTCGCCCCCGACGAGGGGACGTGTGGCCGGGCGGGGGAGCGGGTGGAGGCGGTGGGCCCGCCGAGCTTCGATCCGCAGAGGACGCCGCTCTTCGAAGACGCGGGCGGCGGCTCGGGGCGGCCTTTGTGCGCGTTGCCCTTCGTCGAGGTCTCGCGCGAGGTGACCTTGCTGGTGGGCGGCGAGGAGGTGCGCGTGTGGCACCCCGGCCCGGGCCACACCGATGGGGACCTGGTGGCGTGGATGCCCGCGCACCGGCTGCTGGTCGCGGGAGACCTCGTGCTGAACGGGTCCTTCCCGCGCATCGACGAGGAGGCGGGCGGAGATCCGCTGGGGTACGTGCGGACCCTGGAGGCGCTGCGGGCGCTGCCCATCGAGCGCGTGGTCCCGGGGCACGGAGAGCTCGGCGGCCGCGAGGTGGTGGAGCGGACGTACGCATATCTGCACGGGCTCGAGGAGGACGTCCGGCGCGCGCGCGAGGCGGGGCTGGACGAACGCGAGGCGGGCCGGCAGGTGGCGCTGCGCCCGGAGGTGGCGGGGTGGGGCTGGCGCTTCATCCCCGGGGAGAGCCACGCGAAGAACGTGCGGATGATGTGGCGCGCACTCGACCGGGAGGCGCAGGAGGCGCAGGAGGCCAGGCAGGCACGGGAGGCCGCTGGCGCTTTGGACGAGGGCGGGTAAAAGCGCGCCATGTCCCAGCGCCCCGTGCTCGTCGCCCCGTCGATCCTCTCTTGTGACTTCGGCCGCCTCGCGGAGGAGGTGCGCGCGGTGGAGGCCGCGGGCGCGGACTGGGTGCACGTGGACGTGATGGATGGACGCTTCGTGCCGAACATCACGCTCGGGCCGGTGATCGTCGAGGCGGTGAAGCGCGCGACGTCGCTGCCCCTGGACGTGCACCTGATGATCGTCGAGCCCGAGCGCTACATCGAGGCGTTCGCGAAGGCCGGCGCGAACCTGCTCACCGTACACGTGGAGGCCTCGCCGCACCTGCACCGGACGCTGCAGCAGATCCGCGCGGCGGGCGCGCGGCCGTCCGTGGTGCTCAACCCGTCCACGCCGGTGAGCGCGGTGGAGGAGGTGCTGGGCGACGTGGACATGGTGCTGGTGATGAGCGTGAACCCGGGCTTCGGCGGGCAGAGCTTCATCCCCGGCGCGGTGGAGAAGGTCCGGCGCCTGCGCGCGATGGCGGATGCGCAGGGCCACACGAAGCTGCACATCGAGGTGGACGGCGGGATCAACGGCCAGACCGCGCGGCAGGTGGTGGCCGCCGGTGCGGACGTGCTGGTTGCGGGCAGCGCGGTCTTCGGCGCCGGCGACTACGCGCAGGCGATCCGGGACATCCGCGGGAGCTGAGCTACGCCGCGGAGATGGCGCTGCCGCCGCCGTCGTTGCGGGGACCGGACGCGCGCTCGTGGGCGAGCCGGGCGACGCGGATCATGAAGGTCGGGTCGACGGGCTTGGTCTGGTAGTCGTCCGCGCCGAGCTGCAGGCAGAGCGTACGGGTGAACTGGTCGTCGTTGCCGGAGAGGACCACGACCGCGGTGTTCCGCGTCTCCGGGTCGCGCTTGAGCTGGGCGAGCAGGTCGCGGCCGTCGATCCGCTGGTTGATGTCGAGGATGACCACCTCGGGACGGTGGGTCCGGACGAGCTCGAGCACCCGCTCGGAGGAGGTGTCGCTGAGGAAGTCGAGACCCTCGCGGCGGGCCTGACGCGCAAGCGCCGAGACCATGAGGGGTTCGTCGTCGCTGATGAGCACGGTGGGGCGCGGGCGGGACATGGCAAGCGGGCCATGAGCAAACCTCAAGCCACGGCAGAAGTCCTTGAGATCAGACGCATTCCTGATCGGAGGGGGCGGGTCATTCCCCTCCGACAGGTCCGCCGAGCCCCCACCGGCTGGAGGGGAGGCGGGCTCGGAGCGCGAATCCACTCGTTGACTCCCGCGAGGGCGCAGGTTACACACCGCGTCCCGTTTCGACGGGGCACATCGCAGATATCGGGGAGTGGCTCAGCTTGGTAGAGCACCTGGTTCGGGACCAGGGGGTCGCAGGTTCAAATCCTGTCTCCCCGACCATCTAAGTGGTTCGGAATGTTGAGGAAGCGGGTTGGAGGCCACAGCGTCTCCAGCCCGCTTTCTCTTTCCGCGGTAGGCGACACTAGTAGGAGCCAAGATCTCCGGCACTCACGCCCAGTCGGCGCGCGATGGCTTCGAGCGTCTTCTTGTGTGGTCGCTTCACCTCTCCACGCTCCAGACGCGCGATCTCCTTGGCGCTGACTTCAGGCAGGAAGGCGCTTCTCGGCAGGTCCTTCTGCAGCCGGAGCCTTCGGACGCACCCTCCAAGTGAGCGGTCCTCATCTACCCGGCGCTTGCGCTCGCGCTTTCGGAATGCCGGGTCGAATTCGTAGAGAATTGCCTCGGTAGCGGCCTCGTAGTCCCCGAGTCGAACGGTCTGGCCACTGTCGATGATCTCGAGATCGCGAAAGTCCGGCTTCGGGCCGCCGGGGCGTGGGCTGAACCAACTCTGGGGCACAACGACGGGTTCGAGATCTCCCCGAACGAGGACCAGGGAATCGAACGCGGCCGCTACCCCTATGAACAGGTCCGCCCGATTGGGGGACCCGATGACCTCCAGAAGCTGCGCCTGTGCGAGAAGTCGGATGCCTTCGTCTGGTACGACGACGTGCTCGAACTTCGCCTGCAGGAACTCGCGTTCGCCGCTTTTGGGCCGGCCCAGAAACAGGAGCCGATGCTTCTTCGTTGCCGACGTGGGCACCTGAGCAAGGGCTCCGAACAAGCTGGGCTGACT
>CAZCWA010000481.1:0-4218 GCA_964502265.1 uncultured Myxococcaceae bacterium
GGGCTGCAGCTCGGGGTGATCAACGTCGGCGGCGAGGTGTCGGGCGCGCAGGTGGGCGTGCTCAACATCGGCTCCAAGGTGCGCGGCGCGCAGGTGGGCGTGCTCAACATCGGCGGCGACGTCTCCGGCGCCAGCGTGGGCCTGCTCTCCTTCGTGCGGAACGGGCAGTTCCACGTCGAGGCCTTCGCCTCCGACCTCGCCCCGGCGAACGTGGCGGTGAAGCTCGGCTCGAAGCACGCGTACACCTCGTTCGGCGCAGGGCGGCTGTTCGCCATGCCCGGCCGCCGGGAGGCGTGGGCGCTCGCGCTCGGCTTCGGCGCGCACGCTCCGCTCGGCCGCTTCTTCGTGGACACGGACCTCAACTGGGTCTCGCTGCACGACGCGGCCTTCGTGAGCCGCGACCGACAGGTGGTCCAGCTCCGGGTGCTCGGCGGCTACAAGCTCGGCGAGCGCTTCGCCCTCATCGGCGGGCCCACCGGGAACGTGTCGTGGGAGTTCGGCGCGCGCACACCCCCCACCTACTCCGTCCTGCCGAGTTGGCGCGTGGGTCGCGCGGCGGTGTGGCCGGGCGTGCAGCTCGGCGTGCGGTACTGAAGCTCGCAAGCGCCTCGAGGCGCGCCTGCCTGCCCCTCGCGCGGCGGGCCGGCGTCGGGGGCATCCAGAGGAGGACGTGCGCAGCCTGAACCGCCGGGGGGAGGCGGCATGGCGCGACGGCTCGGGGTGCTGGTGGTGGGTTTGGCGGTGGCGGGTCTGTGGGGCTGCGCGCGCGTGGAGGCACAGCGCGAGGAGGGCACCGGCGGCGCCGGCTTCGAAGGCATCGGTCAGGTCGAAGGGCACGGAGGGGTTGAAGGCCAGGACACCGCGGAGTTCGCGCTCGAGCGCGCGACGGTGACGGTTGCGGGGCGCTGCGCCGGCGTGGTCGCGAGCGGTGGGCTGCACGTGGTGACCGCGGCCCACTGCCTGATGGACCACGAGGACGCGGTGCCGCTCGCGCTCTTCGACGGCACGCCGGCGATGGGCACCGTGGCGCACGTGGACCGCGAGGCCGACGTGGCGGTGCTCTTCCTCGACTCCCCGCTCCTGCTCGACGGGCTCGCGTTCAGCGACGAGCTGCCCGAGGCGGGGACACCCGCCTGGTTCGCCGGCCGCTTCGACCGCGGCGCCACGCTTCAGGCGATCACCGTCGAGCGGCTCGCCCCCTGTCCCACCTTGCCGGGCGTGCCCCAGGCGCTGCACACCTCGCTGCGCGGGATCCCGGGCGACTCGGGCGCGCCGGTGGTGGACGTGGACATGCGCGTGGTGGGCCTCGTCCACGGCGGCGCGCGCTGCAGCATCGCCGCGCCCACCCACCAGGTCCCCGCCCTGCTCGAGTTGCTTTCTCCTCAGTAGCTTGCATCTCGGGGGCAAAGTGCCGCCCGGAATTTGCGGGGAGCGTGGGGCCGCGTAGAGGTCGGGCCTCCACCGCTACAGGAGGCAACAGCCATGGCCCGCAAGACCCCGTCGACCTCGAGCCCGAAGCAGCGCAAGGCTTCGGTGATCCCCACCATCCCGCCCGCGCAGAAGGCGCTGGTGCGGTCGATCGAAGCGGCGGCGCCCAAGACGGCCGCCCCTGCAGCGACGCAGGCGGCGGTGGCCACCTCCGGCACCACCTCGCTCCCCGCCTCCGTGCCGCACGCGCTCATCGCCCAGCGCGCGTACGAGCTGTTCTGCGCGCGCGGCCGCGTCCACGGCCACGAGATCTCCGACTGGCTTCAGGCAGAGCGCGAGCTGCGCGAGGCGGCCGCGCGGTCGTAGACAGGCTCACGCGATCCGGCGCCTCAGCCCCTGCCGCAGCGCCAGCGAGCCGGCCATCAGGGCCGCCCCGTTGACCATGAGCTGCACGGCCACCAGCACGCCCACCAGCAGCAGCGACGCGGCCGGCCACTGCCACATGAGGATGACGCCGAGCAGCACGCTCACCAGGCCGCCGAAGAGGTCGAAGCCCCAGCCCTCATAGCGGTCCACCACGGAGGTGACGGCGCGGAAGATCCCGGTGGCGAAGAAGTAGGCGGCGAGCAGGAGCGCCAGCGCGGCGATTCCCTCCAGCGGGCGGAAGAGGAACAGCGCGCCCACCACGAGCGAGAGCACGCCGCCGAGCAGGTAGAGGAGGAACTGCCCGGTCCCCCGCCGCCTGAAGGCGTGGATGATCTCCACCACGCCGGCGACCACCAACAGGCCACCGAACAGCAGCACTGAAGCGAGCGCGGTGAACCCGGCGGCGATGAGGCAGAGCACGCCGAGCAGGAAGACGAAGAGCCCGAGGACGAAGGGCCCGCCCCAGGAGCGGGACGTGGCGACGCGGGAAGGCGACATGGTGTTCCTCCTTCCCTGACCGTCCGCATCCCGCGTGTGTTGCGCACGGGACAGCGGGTCGGTTGAAGCCCGCCCGCTTCCCTCCCGCCAGAGCGCTAGAGCGTGTGCATGAACGCGACGAGGTCCTGCTTCTCCTGCGCCGACAGCTTCAGCCCGAGCACGAGGTTGAAGTACTCCACCGTGTCGTCGAGGGTCATCGCCCGGTCGTCGTGGAGGTAGGGCGGGCTCTCCTTGATGCCGCGAAGGGGGAAGGTCTTGATCGGCCCGTCGCGCGAGGCCATCCGGCCGTTGATCAGCACCGGCTCGAAGAAGCGCTCCACCTTGAGGTCGTGCATCAGGTTGTCGCTGTACAGGGGCGGCACGTGGCACTCGGCGCAGCGGCCCTTGCCGAAGAAGACCTGCTCGCCGCGGCGCTCCTGCTCCGTCGCCTTCTCCGGGATGAGCCGGCCGAAGGTGTCCAGCTTGGGCGCCGGCGGGAAGTCCAAAATCTCCTGGAACTCGCTCATGTCGTGCACCTGGGTGGGCCGGTCGAGGTGGTTCACGCCCTTCTTCACCGCGATCACGGTGTCACCGTCGAAGTAGGCGCCGCGCTGCTCGAACTCGGTGAAGTCCTCCACCGTCTTGAGCGCGCGCTGCGAGCCGAACAGGCGCTGCGAGTGCACCCCGCGCAAGGTCGGCGTGTCGATGCGCTTGCGGAAGTGCTGCGGCCGGATGTCGCCCACGAGGTGCGTGGCGGCGTTGGTGTGGCCGTTGGCGTGGCAGTCGAAGCAGGTGACCCCGAAGCTGGGCCGGAGGCTGCGCCGATCGTTGGTGAGGTTGAACTGCTGCTGCGGGAAGGGCGTGACCAGCAGGCGCAGGCCGTTGAGCTGCTTGGGCGTGAGCACGCCGTTGAAGAGCTCGAAGAAGTTCTGGCTGGTGACGAGCTGGCCCTTCGACACGTCGCCGAGGTCCGGGCGCGTGGTGAGGAAGATGGCCGGCGGGAACTCGGGCAGCACGTGGTCCGGCAGATCGAAGTCGAGGTCGAAGCGGGTGAGGTCACGCGCCTCCTGCCTCTTGATCTCGTCGATGTGGAACTGCGGGAACACCATCCCGCCCTCGGGGTGGTTGGGATGCGGGAGCGGCAGGAAGCCGCGCGGCCAGAGGTTGCGCTTCTTGATCTCGTCCGGTGACAGCTCCGCGAGCTGCTCCCACGTCATGCCCTGCGGGAGCTTCACGCGAACACCGCCCTGCACCGGCTTGCCGCGCGTCATCGTCACGCCCTTCACCGGGCGATTGGAGAGGTCGTAGCGCTGCTCGAGCAGGGCGCGGTGGCGGGGCAGCGCCTCCTTCTTCGCGGCCTCGCCCTTCTTCCGGATCTCGTCGAAGGTCTCCTCGATGGCGACCGGCATGTAGCTGGTCTTCCCGCGCAGGGGCGCCGGCTGCTCCGTCTCCGCCCGCGTCGGCTTGTCCTGGCTGGGTTTCTGCGCCTGCGCCGCGGCGGTACAGGCGAGCGCCAGCGCCGTTCCCGCGACGATCACCACTCCGGCCCACACCGTTCTCATGTCGCCTCCTCGCGTTCAGAGGCGACCCTGCTCCTCTTGATGAGCGCAACGGAATGCGACGGCGGTCACAGCCCTCCATCGGCTTCCGCGCAAATGTTTCGCCTATACAAGCCGGTGCTGGCCGGTACGGTCCGCCTGCCCTGAAGGAGGCGCAACGTGAGCAAGCCAACGGACAAGCCCGCCCCCACCCACCTCACCACCCAGTTCGGCGCGCCGGTGCCGGACAACCAGAACAGCCTCACCGCCGGACCGCGGGGACCGCTGCTGTCCCAGGACGTGTGGCTGCAGGAGAAGCTCGCCAACTTCGTGCGCGAGGTCATCCCCG
>CAZCWA010000482.1:0-4215 GCA_964502265.1 uncultured Myxococcaceae bacterium
CCTCCGGCGGCGGACGGAGATCCTGCGAGCGAGGCTGTTCCCGCGCGGCGGGTGATCCTCGTACGTATGGTGCCCGCTCCTACCGCGGGACCCGCGCCTACGTGAAGACCGTGATGGCTGGTCACTCTCCCCGTCGCGCCGAGGCTGAGGCTCGCAGTTCGATCCGCTGCTCCGGATCCGTCCCTGGAGCAAGGTCGAGCGCCGGCAGCCTGGAGCTGTCGCGCGGCTCGAGGGTCCGGCGCATCCGCCCGAAGCGAACGAAGCCCACCACGGAGGCAAGCACCGCAGGCACGGCCGCACCCCAGAGGTAGGGGATCGCCCGGACCGAGGCGCCTGCCGATTCCGACAGCAGACCTGCCTTGTCCTCTGGCGAGGCCGCTGCGACGGCGTCGAACGAGAAGGTGAGGAACGCGATGGCGACCAGCGGCGCCGCCACCATGGAAGACACGGCGAGCGCGAGCGCAGCCCAGGCGGTCCACCCGGAAAGGCGCGCGCTGCCCGAGGTCAGAGCGACGATCAGCGCCGATATCCCCAGCCCGAGAACGGCCGTTGCGATGCCCGTGATCATGTTCGCGCGATTGTGCACGTTGCTGCCGCAACGCAGAAGCCGTGGAGAGGTGGCGCGGATGACCGGCGTCACCACCACGAGCCGTCGTTCGACGGTTGTTCGTGCAATTCCTTGGGGCACATACGATTTCCAGCCGCCCCATTTGCTTCTTTACCGCCGGATTGGCAAAACGACACTCCCGCTGCATCCCTCCCTCCCGCGCCGGAGGGACGCCCCTCCCCGGCATCGCGGCGAAGTTCGACCCGGTGCTGCCGAACCAGCGCTTCCTCTCCGGCGTGACCCAGTCCTCCTGCCCGTCTTCCGGCACCTATGGCGGGCAGACCGGCACCCCGGGCCTGCGCACGCCGGGCTGCTTCCCCTACCGGATGGAGCGGATGGCGCAGGGCGACTTCGAGCCCATCCACACCACGGGCACCAAGGTCAACGGCGCGACCCCGACCAACGAGTTCGCGATCACGCTGAGCCTGGGCAACAGCCTGCTGCCGGCGCCCATCCGCTGGGGCAACCGGCTCTACAACACCGCCTACGTCGGGGATAACGGGTTCATCGTCCTCCGCGACCTGCCGGCGCAGGCGGCCTTCGCCTGCACCTCGGCCACGTCCTGCTTCTCCACGAACAAGACGGCGGTCACCGCGGTGGAGCCGGCCCGGACGATCGCTCCGTTCTGGGACCAGAACAGCGGCGTCTCCCCGATGGCGCACACCGGCATGTACGTTCAGCGCCGCGACCCCGACAGCGTCCCCGGCACCGGCGACGAGTACACGATCATCTCGTGGGAGGGCTGGAAGAACGGCACCTCCACCACGACCGTCTACGACCTGAACTTCCAGGTGAAGTTCTTCGACGGCGGGAACATCGAGTACCACTACGGGACCATGGCCGGCGCCAACGCCTCGGTCATCCGTGGCTCGTCCGCGACGACCTGGATGGAGTCGGAGTACGGCCAGGTGGCGTTCGTCCACAACATCAACGCGACCAACCCGGGCGTGGACCCGAGCTCGGCCATCCGCTTCCGGTTCGTGCCGTAGCGCGCCGGGTGGGCCTGGGCGCCAGGGCCCGCCGGGTTCACACGGAACCTGCACACACAAACCGTGGGCAGATGAACCTGACGATCACGGCGGACGAGCCGTGCTCTCCACTCAGTGTTGCGGGACCCTCGTCCATCCGTACTGGACTGGGCGCTGGGATCACCCGCTCCGCAGCCTGTCGGTCAGCGTCAGCCGTTGTTGGGATCGGGGTGGGCCTGCCACGCCTTGCCGTCAAAGGAGTTGAGGCGCTTGAAGCCCATCGCCCACAGCCGTCCATCGCCCACGGCCAAGCGCACGAAGGTCGTCTTCTCCTTCGGTAGTCCGTGCCTCACGGCACTCCATCCGCCGTCCGGCTCTTGCTGCCACAGGGTGTCCAGCCCAGCCACGTACAGCCTCTTGTCGTAGAGGGCGACGTCCGAGAGGCTGGCCTCCTCTGCGCCTGGAATGTGGCTGACACGCCATTGCTGCCCATCCCCCTCCACCACCACGCCCTTCTCGCCTACAGCCACCACCCGCTCGCCAAAGCACCTCACCCGCGCCAGGTACACGTTGGTGAGGAGGGGAACGCGCTTCCACTCGCGCCCATCCCAATGCGCCATGAGGCCACCGCCGCCTACCGTGTACAGGTTGTCCGGATCCGTCCCGTCGATGCTCTCCAGATCGATGGAGTTCGGACGGCCCTCCGCCACCGCCAGCCCGTCGTCCCTGGAGGGGAGGGGGCTGGGCCAGCCGAATTCGAACTGGTCGACCGTCGCCAGCGTTGCGACCACATCCCGACCTTCAATCCAATCCACAGCAAAGCTCGACGTAGTGAATGCCATTGCCATCTCCTCTTCGTCTTGAGCCCGTTCTCGCCCGCGATTTCTCGCTCGGCCTTGCTCATCCACGTCTCGGTCCCCTGGTGTGCGCGAAGGGAGGTCTTCCTGTTCATTCCACAGCGATCGACGGGGTAGTCGCTCAGCTGGACCTTGATGCAGACAGGCAAGCATCCTTCCAGGACGTTCGCAATGAACTCCGCCCGGCGTTCTCCGCCTGCACATGGGTTCACCCGCCCGCCGTCGCTGCCTTGCCTTCCCCGATCTCCATGCGTCGATGGATGCGACCGTGATCGCGCATTCTTAGGGCGCGATCGGCGTGGCAGAGTCGTGCGCATGCGAATGAGCCGCTGCATGAAGATGTGGGCGAAGGCGCTGATCGTTCCGGGACTTCTCGCCGCCGCTGCCACGGGCTGCGTGTCTTCGCCCCAGACCGCAGGCAACGCGGCCGAGGCCGCCGAAACAGGACCCGTTTCGCCGCCCTGTTCCGCTGAGCGCCGCGCGGAGCTCATCGACCTCGCGCTCGGGCTGGGCAGTCCGGACCTGGATCGCGCGGCGTCCGCGGAGGCACGGCTCCTCGAGGAGGGCGTCTGTGGCGCGGTGGCGCTGGCGCGCGTGGCCGAGGCGGGAGGTGAGGACGTGGCGCCGGCCGCGCTGGTCACGGACATGCGGTGCCGCTTCGGCCTCGCCCTCCCGCCGCACATGCCCTCGCTGAATCGCGGTGAGAGCCCCGCCGCCCTCTCCGCGCGCCTCCTGCCGCGGGCGTTCGCGAACGCGGCGACGCTCGAGTCCTTCCGTCGCGAGGCCGGGCCCAACGGGGAGCGCATCGCGTGGCTCGCGGCGCTGCAGCATCCGGAAGTGCTCGTGCGCTGGGCGGAGGAGGTGGATGGGGGCGCCTCGCCGAGAGTGCTCGAGACCGTCGCCGGTGCCCTCTCCTGCCTCCAGACGACCTCCGCCCCCATGCAGCCGCCCGAGCTGCAGGCGCGCCTCGCCGCGGTCCAATCGCGCTTCTCGGCCCTCAACCAGAAGCGCGCCACGCAGGAGGCATGTGACGAAGACGCGCGCGTCCGCCCGGAGATCGTCGACGCGATGGCGGCGGGTCACCTGAAGGTCTCCGGTTGGAGCCAGAGCGGCGACTCAGCCCTGCTGATCCACCTCGACGCACGAAGCCGCCCGCGCCTGTCGCTCCCGCCGCAGTGCGCGCTGTCGGCGTACGACCGGCTTGCGGAGCGCGGCCAGTATCAGAGCAGCCTCGTCCTTCCGGTGGCGACGAGCGCGTCGGTGCCGGAGGCCCATCGGAGTGAGGCGGCGCAGAGGCTGAGCGGGCACCTCGCGCAGTATCCGGAGGACGAGCGCGCCCAGCACGCGGCGGCGCTGGTGAATGCAGGTCACGCCGTGGACTACCGCGTCCCGTTCTCGCCGTCACACACGAGCATCGAGCAGCTCGCCGCCGCCGCTCGACAGGGCGATGCGCAGGCGCGCACGAGGCTCCTCGGTCGTGTGGCCTGCGGCGGCGGACGACCGGTTGGGGTGGAGCATCTCGGTGCCGTGCCTGGCAAGGTGGCGGCGGACCTCGCGTTCCGGCTCGGGCGCGAGTGTGAGGGCGCCGCCGCAAGCGCGTTGCTCGCGCTCATCGAGCTGGGCGATGCACGTGCGGTGACGCTCCTCGAGCCGGCGCTGAACGATCCCTTTGCCTACACCTTCGAACTCGCCGCCGCGCTGCGGAAGCAGCCCAACCCGGGTGTCCTCGAGGCGCTGGAGGCGCTCGATGCGAAGGGCCTGCGCAGCGCGAAGGAGCTGCGCG
>CAZCWA010000483.1:0-4191 GCA_964502265.1 uncultured Myxococcaceae bacterium
CTTTTCAGTGTCTTGACCGTGACGGATCGCCCTCGTATAAGAGCCGCCCTCGCAGTCACGGCGCCATAGCCAAGTGGTAAGGCAAGGGTCTGCAAAACCCTCATTCCCCGGTTCGAATCCGGGTGGCGCCTCTCGCAGTTCCCCGTGCGCATCCTCGTTCCCGTCCTCGCCGCCCTCTGGGTGACCTGCACGCCGCGGACGGCCGGGACGGTCCACGCGGTCTCCTCCTCCCCTCCATCAGAAGAGCAAGCCCCGACCGTGGCGCCGGCTTCTGCGGATGCCGTGATCCCGCCCGGGCTTGACGGCCTGGAGCTCCCGCCTCCTCCGGGCGATCGCGCAGCGGCGCTCTTCGCGCGCAGCCTCGACTTCCGCGGGGGCGAGCCCTTCGTCCCGGTGAAGCTGATGGAGGCGCGGCCCGAGGTGACGTTCTCCCCGCGCGGCCGGATGCGCCTCTTCGTCCCCGGCGACGTGGAGAAGACGGTCGAGGCGCCCGCCGGCAGCGTGTGGCGCGTGCGGGTCCGGGGCGGCACGCCTGCGCGGATCGTCCACCACGTGCAGCTCGCCGAGCACCGCTTCGAGGATCGCGAGGGGCTTTCCGCAGCGCAGCGATTGTGGGCGGAGCGCGGGGTGCGGACCCGGGTGCAGACGTTGGGCGCGCTGTTCGGGATCGCGGGCAAGGTGATCGACAACCGCCGCTACCTGCTCCTGGTGGACGAGCCTTTCTCCGAGGTGAAGCCCGCGCAGGCGCGGCTCGAGGCCCTGCTGCGGGAACACGGCGGACGGTTGCTGCTCTTCGAGGAGCTGGGCGATCCGCCGCAGGGATCACTGGAGCTGCTCGACGCGGGCGGGAGCATCGTGGCGGTGGGCGACCGGTTCCTCGACGCGGAGACCCTGGACGGGAAGCCCTTCGAGGTGCGGCAGGTCGAGTACGGCGTGGGCTACGACTTCCACGGCTTCGAGGACCGCACCTTCCGCGGCGGGCTGCGGCTGGCGGTCGATCGCTCCGGGCGCATCGCGGTGGTGAACCTCGTGCGGCTGGAGGACCTGCTCAAGGGGCTGGTGCCGGCGGAGATCTTCGCGTCGTCACCGTCCGAAGCGCTCAAGGCCCAGGCGGTCACCGCGCGCGGCGAGGTGCTGGCCAAGGTGGGCACAAGGCACCTGGCGGATCCGTTCCTGCTCTGCTCGGAGCAGCACTGCGCGGTCTACAAGGGGCTCTCCGGCGAGGCCGCCACCACCAACGCCGCGGTGGAGCAGACGCGCGGGCAGGCTTTGTTCGATGCGCAGGGGCGGCTGGTGGACTCGGTCTACAGCGCGATCTGCGGCGGGCACTCCGAGGACAACGAGAACGTGTGGGGCGGCGTGGCGAACCCGTCCCTGCGCGGGCGGCCGGACTTCATCGAGCCGACGGGCAACGAACCTCTGCCGAACGAGCTCTCGCGGTTCCTGCAAGCGGAGCTGCCTTCCGCGTGCCGATTGGCCGGGCGCTTCGCCAACCCGTCACGCTACCGCTGGGAGCGCCGCTTCTCGCAGGCGGAGGTGGATGCGCTCACCCGCGAGCTGGGCATCGGGCGCGTCACCTCCATGCGCGTGGGCGAACGCGGCGTCTCCGGCCGGGCGAAGCGGTTGGTGATCGAGGGCGCGCGCGGCACGACCGAAGTGCGCGGTGAGCTGGTCATCCGCCGGAGGTTCCGGAACCTCAACAGCGCGATGTTCGAGCTCTCCGCCGAGCGGGATCCGTCGAGCGGCCAGGTGACCCACTGGGTCTTCCGCGGCGGCGGCTGGGGGCACGGCGTGGGGCTGTGTCAGACCGGCGCCATCGGCCGCGCGGAGCACGGGCACGACTTCCGGCAGATCCTCCGCCACTACTTCAACGGCGCCGAGGTCGCGCCCATCTATTAGAGGGCGGTTCACCAGTCGGTGTGGTGCGAGCCCTCGCGGTCCACCCGCTCGTAGGTGTGCGCGCCGAACGCATCGCGCTGCGCCTGGGTGAGGTTCTGCGGCAGGTGCGTGGAGCGATACGCGTCGAGGTACGCGAGGCTGGCCGTCAGCACCGGCGCCGGGACGCGCGCCTCCAGGGCGGCGGAGGCAGCACGGCGGGCCGCGCCTTCACTGCGCAGGATCGTCTCCGTCAACTCCGGGGCGAGCACGAGGTGGGGCAGCTCCGGTTGCGCCACCAGCGCCTGCCGGATGGGGTCCAGGAGCGCCGACCGGATGATGCAGCCGCCCCGCCAGATCCGCGCCAGCGCTTCGAGCGGCGTCCCCCAACCGTGCTGCTCCGACGCGACGCGGATGAGCTGGAAGCCCTGCGCGTAGGAGAGGATTCGCGCGCAGAGCACCGCGTCGTGGAGGTCCTCCAGCGCGAGGACCACCCGTCCACCCGCGCGGGTGCTCTTCGGCTGGAGGATGGGCTCGGCCACAAGCCGCTCTTCCCTTCTCGCCGAGACGAGCCGCGCGTCCACCGCCGCGGTGATCGACGGCACAGGCACGCCGAAGACGAGCGCCGCCTCCACCGTCCAGCGCCCGGTCCCCTTCTGCGCCGCGCGATCGAGCACGAGGTCCACCAGCGGCGTCCCCGACTCGCGGTCCACGTGCCGGAGCACCCTCACCGCGTTCTCCACGAGGTACGACGCCAGCGGGCCCCGGGACCAGCCCTCGAAGACCTCGGCGATCTCCCGGGCACCCAGCCGGTGGACGCGGCGAAGCAGATCGTAGGCCTCGGCGAGGAGCTGCAGGTCCGCGTACTCGATGCCGTTGTGCACCATCTTCACGAAGTGGCCCGCGCCGTCCGGCCCCACCCGCGCGGCGCACGGCTCGCCGTCCACCTGCGCGGCCACCCGCTCCAATTCGCCGCGCACCAGCGACCACGCAACTTCACTTCCGCCGAACATCAAAGATGCGCCCCGCCGCGCGCCCGCCTCGCCGCCGGAGATGCCCACCCCGCAGAAGTGGATGCCCTTCTCCTCGACCCTCAGGACCCGCCGCGCGGTGTCGGGGTAGTACGAGTTCCCGCCGTCCATCAGCACGTCGCCCGGCTCGAGCAGCGGCAGCAGCGTATCGATGACCGCGTCCACCGCCGGGCCCGCGGTGACCATCATCAGGAGCTTTCTCGGGCGGCGAAGGCCCGCCACCAACGCGTCGAGGGATGCGTGGATCCGGACCGGAAACCCTTCCGCGCGGTCCGCGACTCGCTGCAGGTACGCCGGATCGCGATCCCACACGGCCACCGGCACCCCGCGCGAGGCGAGGTTCAGCGCCAGCGCGGACCCCATGGTGCCCATGCCGATGAAGCCGAAGTCGGAAAGGTCTGGCGGCATCCGGGGCAAGGTGCGCACGGCCGGGCGGGGCGTCAAATCCCCTTACAAAGCAACTGTTTCTCAGCGGGAAGGACAACCACTCCAAGGAGAACACACACCATGCCCGTCTCGAACGTCGCCGCCCGCTCGCCCCTCGCCATCGCCCGCCAGACCCAGCCGGTCGCCACCCCGGCCGCCACCGAGAAGAAGAGCCAGACCGCTCCCGCAACCGTGGGGCAGCAGGGCGATCGCTTCGAGCGCGCCGGCAAGACGCTGGACAAGACCGCGGACGTGATCGACCGGGCGAACAAGGTCGTCGATCGCACCGCCGAGGGCCTGGAGAAGACGAACAAGCTGGTCCGCACCCTCTCGTCGCTGGTGAAGACGGTCCAGGAGTTCCTCGGGGTGTTCAAGAAGTAGCGCACGCCGCACCGCCGGTCCCGGTGCCCGGGGGGCGACCGGACGTTCACGCCGCCCGGTGAAGAGCGTTCGGCCGCCATCCGGAAAGCCGGGGGTTATCATGGCGCCGTGGGCCCTCCCCCTCCCCAGCCACCAAGGCGGCGCCGAACCCGGCGGACCCCGCCGGTCGTCTGGGCAGCTCTCGCTACCTTCGTCCTCCACGGGCTCTTCTTCGGGGCCGTGGCGCTGCTGACCGTGGCGGGCTGGCTCTTCCAGAGGCCGGAGCCGCTCGCTCAAGTGGAGAAGCCCCAGGCGGTGGCCATGCGCCCGCTGAGCGCAGACCAGTGGGCCCAGAACCGAGGTGAGCCCGCGCCCCCGAAGCCGGACGCTTCCGAGGCCCACGCCAAAACGCCGCCTCCCCCGAAGCCGAAGCCGAAGCCGAAGAAGGACGAGCGCCCCGACGGCCAGATCGTCGACGTGGCGCCGGGCAACGGCGAGT